>DASQJI010000333.1:0-2359 GCA_035631175.1 Parafilimonas sp. | reverse complement strand
TGTATTCACATCCAGTTATTTCTTTTCAGGCTCGCCGGCATTTTTATTTTTTAAACTCTTGAAAAGTTCGCTGCCGATCAAGGCACTCACCATCCCTCCTTCTCCTTGGCCGTCAGAGACGAGGACGTCCGGAACAATTTTAATTTTGTTTTCTGCCAAATAGTGCGCAATCTGCACCTGTGCATATTCCTTTGTACCCATGGCCTCGGTCTTTCTTTTTGTCACTTCGGCCTCTGCGTTTCCTATCGCTAATATCTTCCCCCCATCTGCGTCACCCGTGACTTTTGTTACCTCGGCGTCCGCCTTAGCATTGATCGTTTTTGATTCTCCGTCTCCTCTTGCCTCTTCAATCTTTGCATTTGCCAGGTTCTTTTTGATCTCAACCTGCTGATTCGACTTTACCACTTCGGGCTGTATGGTTGCCAGCGCTTTTGCGCTTTCAAATTGTTTCCTGGTATCTTCTGCCAATTTTTGCGTTTGAAGCGTAAGAGTTTCCTGTTCAGCGATTTTCCTGTCAGTGAGTGTTTTCATCAATTCATTGGGAGGAGTTATGTCGCCTATCAGCGTATCAACCGCTTTTACGTTATATTCATCAAGCGTTCGCTTGATATGTTCCTTAGCGTCGTTTTGCCGCGCAGTACGGTTCTTGAGGAAGTCAATCACATCACTTGTTTGAGCAGAATTCCTGAAGTAGTTACCGATAGTTGGCTCCAATACCTGTGAAACAAGATTGATCATATTCCCAAAGCGGGCAATTACCTTAGGCGCTTCTGTACTGGGTATATGAATGATTTGTGACACATCTAAATTAAAAGTAAATCCATCGGAAGAACGTACTGTAATAGTGCTTAGATTTTTATCGAGCTGATGCGATTCACTTCTCCCGGTCGCCCAGTTGAGGACCAAATTCGTTGTGGGTACAATTTCTACTGTGTGCGTATAAGTATTGATCGCGTATTTGCCCGGATCGAGCGGAACGTTCCAAACACCACGCCGTCCTTTTTCCACAATATTGCCGTGTGCAAATTCAACTCCGCTAATGTCTTTACCTGGTACACCCACGAATGAGTTTACTACGCCCACGTTACCGATCGGTATATGTAACATAGGAACTTGTTCAACAACAGCGAACCACGGATTCAGATAATAAGCCCCCGCGAGGATAACATCTTCCTGCCTTCCTTTCTGGCCTCCGCCTGAAAGAAATTTTACCGGGTCCTGGTAATTCTTATGATCGGGAACTGATCGTCCGGCTATTTGGTCTTGATCCAGCGGCTCTCCATCGAGTGTGGTCACAATTCCAACCTCCTCCTTCTCGATCACAGTGACGGGCGCAAGCTGAAGTTCGAAAAGAAATGTATTGATGCGATAACTGCCCGGCGTAAGAAATGCAGCTTGCGGACCTTTTTGCCCCTTGTTCGCCAGGAATTTAACAGCATCCTGGAATTTATCGCATTCTACAGGTAACGCAAGAATGCGTCCTGCGTTCAATGGGTCGCCGTCCTTTGCTTTTATTAACCCAAGCTGCGCCTCGGGGATGATGATAAAGGCCTCCATTCTTATCTTGTATTGCCAGATCCAATACGCCCAATACAATCCCGGGGCAAGTGTTTGCGCCTGCATACCTGCCTCGCCGTTGGTGGCTATGATGCGGTTATCTTTTAGCTCACGGTTCTTGCCAATCAGAACAAAATTTTTGATCACCAGCCCGATCTTGTCATCCGGCACTATCACCATCCCAAAAAACACACGAAGGATAAATTTGTACATCACGAGCGCGAGGATCACCAGTAGTACCCACCAATACTGAATCAAGTCCATCTTTTTAAGTTTTAGTTTTGGTAATGTGGTTTAATGCAGTTGAAAATTTGCCTTTGAAGATAATGCGTAATATGAGATGACTTCGATTTTCTTCGATAAATATTCCGCGCGGCATTTTTCCTTGCGTGAACTAGCTCGTAAGAAATGCATGCAAAACCACGGTGAATAAATTGATCTACTTGAATGTTAGGTTCATCGGCTGTTTTCACCGGTGTGATTACCAGTGCTGTTCTGCTGCGCGAATGCAGCATAAGCTTTTATCCGTTTGTCTGAAAAAATATGCGCCTTCCAATATTTACCATTTAAGCCGAGCGCAGGTAAGAAATTATTTAGTTGATGGCATCCATATCTCTTGACCCGCAAATGGCAGTAAAAACTGGCTTTACGCTCAAAGATCATTTGTGGAAGGCAGGATGTTATTGTATTGATGAGCTCAACATTCTTCTAACCCACGATAAAAAATGTTCAATCCTGCTGAAGAAAGATCATTTTGACGGTGCAGTGTATTCGATTGACGATTTCTTTCAACGGGTAAAGC
>DASQJI010000332.1:0-4343 GCA_035631175.1 Parafilimonas sp. | reverse complement strand
TGTGATAAGGGCAATTACTATTGCAGCATATTGAAGATTCTGGTTTCTTTCATTCGCCTGTGCAACCTGTTTTTCCTGGTCTTCTTTTTCTTTTATTTGCTGTGCGAAACCGATGTTTTGCAACTGTATAATTTTCTGTTCATTAAAAATGGTATCCCTGTATGCATCTTTCATGTCAGCATAATAATAAGCGCTGTCCTTTAATCCCAGCTGACTATATATTGTACGTAATAAAGCGGCTGTATTAATGATGTCTTGTTTCCTGCTGCTTTGCTGCGATGCCGCCAGGCTTTGTAATGCATAGTTTTTTGCGGGCAAATATTTACCACTGTTAAGTAACAAATTACTATAGCTGGCGGCGGCATTCGCAAGCGGTAAAATAACGTTATGTGCAAGTGCATAGGCAATGCATTTTTTATAATAGCTTTCAGCAAGATCGGTATCACCACTGCTTTCATAAACACTCGCATAAATAAAAAGAGTTCGTGCATAGCCATAATCATCGCCTGCTATTATTACATCATTTGCTATTTGCACATACCGCAATGCAGAATCTTTTTGCCCGAGCCCCAAAAAACATTCTGACAAATGGGTGTACGTACGGTTTCTATCAACGGGGTCAACATAATTCATTAACTGATCCTGTGCCCGTCGTAAATATTTTATCGCTTCAGGAAAATTTCTTAAACTTTTATAAACAATTCCAATGTCTTTAGCAGCCCAGCATATTGAGCTGCTTGATCTGCATTCTTCCGACAGATTGAGTGCTTTGAATAAATAAACGAGTGATTGGTTGTAGTCTCCAACATAGGCAAAGTAGGACCCAATGACAATGTATGCAGAACTTATTAATGAATCCTGTTTTGCCTGAATGCCGATGGAAAGCATTTGTTCTCCCGCTATCCTCATACTATCCATCTGACCCCTGTACTCATAATAATCAGCCAGATTCGACCATATTTTAAATTCTTCTTTCGCACCGTGACTACTCTTCAACCTTTGCAGCAAGCTGTCGCTTTGTGAATACCCCAATACGCTTTGTAACAGAATAAAGAGTAGAATTATTTTTTTCATGAAATATGTTAGTTTTGATTCTCCCCAAATTCTCAGTTGTTTTTCGCAGTATGCTTACTTATAATAGTGTACTTAGTTTCTGTAAAGTAGTGAAACTGTCACAATAAATTGGATATAAACAAAATGTACGGTGTCGCACTCGCATGACGCACAACACATAAATTTACCAAAAGGCAACCTGCCCGAGTTCTTTTTGCACTCGTAATGACATACGTCTTTGTCGCCTTCCGGCATTACCAGTGTCGCCAATACATGCTCATGGAATTGCTGCAACCGCGCAGCCAGGACTTGTAGGCAGCGGCAGACTCTCTCCTATTAATATAACTTATCTCACGGAAGCCAGGCTCATCATGGTCATGGCTTGCGCTTTCCTGAGCTTCCGCAGATGTTGGCCGAATGCTTCAATATAAGCTGTATCCCGCTTGTTATTTCACCGTTACCAAACTGCCGGATATAGCATAGTTTTGATACCGGCATGACTTCGCTTTCAAGAATGCCATTCATACTAAAACAAAACTCAATGAGACCAAACTTTACCCTTTCGGCAGTGTTTAGTATTGCCGTTATTTCAGCGGTGCAAACCACATTTGCTCAAACAAATATCTTTCCGTCAACTGGCGCCGCCGGCATTGGTACGACCACTCCAGATGCATCTTCCTTACTGGAAGTAAAATCAACTACCAAAGGCATACTGGTACCCCGCGTAACAAAAAACCAGCGTGATGCCATTGCAACGCCTGCAACGGGTTTGCTTATTTATCAGACAAATAGTACACCGGGCTTTTATTATTACAGTGGAACCGCCTGGACCGCAATCAGTGCAAAACCTGGATGGTCGCTTACCGGTAACGCAGGCACCATTTCAGGTACGAATTTTCTGGGAACCACAGACGCGCAGCCTCTCATGTTTAAAGTAAGTAACAAGAAGTCGGGCCTCATTGATTTTGATGTTGCAAAAGCGAATACAGCTTTTGGGTACCGAAGTCTTTTTTCAAATACCACGGGATTTTCACATACAGCTTATGGCTATGCGGCCCTTTATTCCGACTCAACAGGTTATTGTAATACAGCTGTTGGTTATATGGCTCTTTATATGAATCTTAGAAGTGGTCGCAATACGGCTATTGGTTATCAAGCTCTCTTTTCTAACGATGGCGACGGCAATGTTGCTAATGGCTTTAATGCGCTATATTCCAACACTTCGGGTGTACAAAATACCGCCGATGGTACATACGCTTTGTACAACAATATTACGGGGTGTTGGAATGCTGCTGGTGGTTTCAATGCTCTTACTTCGAACACTTCAGGTTTTTACAATACTGCCTACGGCACGGAAGCATTAGCGTCTAATACAACAGCTTCTAGTAACTCTGCAATTGGATTTCAATCCCTTAACAAAAATACTACTGGTTATGGCAATACAGCCAGCGGTTCCCAATCGCTCTATTCAAATACCACAGGGGTTGGGAACACTGCTAACGGGGAAGCAGCTCTGTACTATAACATTTATGGTTATGACAACACTGCAACAGGTGAGTCAGCACTCTATGTCAACAACGGAATTGACAATACCGCCACTGGTTCGGGTGCGCTTCTTCACAATACTACCGGCGGTTTTAATACTGCCACCGGCTTTTGGTCCCTCTACAACAATATTACCGGTACTAACAATACTGCCCTGGGTTATAGGGCAGATGTTGTTTCCGCCAATCTTTCAAATGCAACAGCGATTGGAGCGAGTGCAAGTGTTGATGCGAGCAATAAGGTAAGGATCGGTGATAACAACGTAACAAGCATCGGCGGACAAGTCGGCTGGACAAGTTTCAGCGATGGGAGGTATAAGAAAAATATTAAAACAGATGTGCCGGGGCTCTCCTTTATTAACAGTCTGAAACCAATAACCTATACAGTTGATATAAACCGATTGAATTCATATTACGATAAAGGGAGAAAGCATGACAGCGCTTATGAAAAGATGAAAGCTGATATGCAGCCATCAGCAGATGCAGCGGCAAAGATTGTGTACAACGGTTTTATAGCACAAGAAGTAGAAGCCGCAGCAAAGAAACTCGATTATGAATTCAGCGGCGTAGACAAACCAAAAACCGAAGACGGTCTGTATGGTTTGCGTTATGCAGATTTTGTAGTGCCACTTGTAAAGGCTGTGCAGGAACTGTCTGCAAAGAATGATGCAAAAGACGCAAAGATCAGTGATCTTGAAACCAGGCTTGCAAAATTGGAGGCGATGATGAATGTGCAGCAATCCGCCGTGAGTAAAAATTAATATTCAGGTATCGCCCAATGATGCTTGGAGTCGTGAGGAACTTCCTTTGCTCGCTGCATCGCCCGCTCTTGCAAATGCGCCGAAATGATCTTATCTTCAGTCAGCAAACCGAAATTATTTCACCACTAAATTCATCGACCATGAACACATCGATCAAAACTGCACTCGCCGCCATTGGATTGCTTGTCGCTTTTTCGTGTAAGAAAGAAAGCACCAATCGTCAACTGCCAATCCATGGCTATCATGCGACGGATGTTGTTGCAGGTAAATATGCCCACGTAAACATTGGCAGCCAAGTGTGGATGACTAATAATTTGGATGTAACTCATTACAGGAACGGCGACAAAATCCCGCAGGTTAAGGATGCAACGAAGTGGGCGGCGTTGACGACTGGCGCATGGTGCTGGTTCAATAACGATTCCGCTATAGGGGCAGTCTACGGCAGGCTTTACAACTGGTACGCTGTCCACGATCCGAGAGGTTTGGCACCTCTGGGCTGGCACGTGCCAAGTGATCTCGAATGGAATACACTTTCAACTTATTTAGGAGGTGATTCAGTAGCCGGTGGCAAAATGAAAACAACAGGAATCTATGAAGAAGGCAGCGGTAGATGGCACAAGCCGAACCTCGGCGCCACTAACAGCAGTGGTTTTAGTGCGCTGCCCGGCAGCCTACGTTACAACGATGGATCTTTCTCTATTATCGGCTACTATGGTAGATGGTGGAGTTCCACAAAGTCCAGTGCTACCAATTCCTGGGATCGTAGCTTGAACACTTGGGTGGAAGATTTGGGCAGGTCTTCTGACAACAAGCAATTTGGCTTCTCTGTGCGGTGCATTAAAGATTAAACAAGCATAGAACGCCCTCGGCTCGCCTGCGAAGGCCCTCCGCTTCGGCTCGGATCGGCTAGACATTTTTCGCCGCGCGTGCGCTGCGTTGCGGATAACAAGAAAAAATAAAAGCCTACACTTTAGTTCGTGGCAGC
>DASQJI010000331.1:0-5160 GCA_035631175.1 Parafilimonas sp. | reverse complement strand
CTGCAATAAGCATTATGGTTGAATTCATTGCTTTGCAATCCGTCCTTCTCTTCATAATTTTTGAATGTTCGTTTTACAGGATTGAAACAGCTAAGGCCTTTATTGGTGCTCATCCATAGATTGCCGTCATCATCCGGCAATATTCCATAAATCACGTTGTTGGGCAAACCATCTTTTACCGAATAGCGTATGCACTTCCCCGTTGCGATATCCATACAATTAATGCCGCCTCCATTAGTACCGATCCATAAATATTTTTTAGGATTTACGGGATCGAAACAAAGGCTGAAGATCGCATTGAAGCTAAGAGACGTTTTGTTGTTCGGATCATTCTTGTAAATCTTCCAACTATAATTGCTGGTAAGAAAACATAGTAGCCCATCCGTTGTACTCACCCAAATATTGCCTGCAGGATCTTCTTTTAGGTCGGATACGAGCTGGTAATTACCGCTTTTTTGTGCAACCGGTAACGGATAAAAAATGTGTTGTTTGGTGATTTTGTTATAACAGGCGAGACGTTTCTCATCTGCAAACCAAAGCAGTTGTTTACTGCCTCGCAGCAAAGGGTGTGAGAATTCGTTGAAACTTTCGAAATATATTTTTCCTTCTGTGACGGGAATAGTGTCAATACAATCACCGGTTGACGGGTCGATGATTTGGAAACTGGCCATGCCATCATTAACGCCGAGTCTTCCATCATCAGTTTCTACTATCATCGCTACTGATGCGTTGTCTTTATGATGAAAAAGTTGAGCACGTGTATCCAAAGTCATCAATCCATAACCTTTTGTACCTACCCAGATCATCCCGCTCAAATCCATGAACATGCTGTGGGTCATGCCCAATTTTATTGTGTCCTGTTCATCCATAGGTGCCAGGTAACGGGTTTGCCGGCTATCGATGTTGAGTATTCCGATTTTATTATTGCCGAGAAACCATACATTCCTGTTACGATCTAAAAAAAATTGCCTGTACGAGAAACCCATGGGCTCTGATGATATCAATTGCGGAACAGAAGGTTTATCAAACCGGATTATACCGATGTTAGAAAATGCGTATAATTTGTTGGTCTCAGTGTCTTCAAGTAAATTATAGATCATCGGCGGCTCGTTGTGGCTATTCGCTGTTAGGAAGCGGTTAACCGCAGGCAATGGAAACCACTGATTCGAGCGCTGATCGAGTATGTAAACTTGCGGCTTAAGCCCATCTGCAAAATAGACGGCGCCGTTTTTTGAAACGACCAGAGACATGTCGATCGACGAAGACGGGACAGGTAATTGTTTTACGGAATACGTTGCATTTTTATCATGGTTGTCAAGTCGAATAATGAAGAGACCATTGCTGCATAAAACCCAAATGTTCTTTCGAGTGTCTTCGGTTATTTGATACACCGTACCCTGCTTTTGCTCACCCTGCTTACCTGTTGTGAACTGAATATGCTCAAATGTTCCACTCTCATGATGAAAGATGTCGAGGTAACCGGAAGACGTGCCAACCCACAGTCTGCCCTTAGAATCTTCCATGATCGTTTCCACGTAATTATCCGCAAGGGAGGTGCTGTCTTCAGCGTCATGACGATATATTTTGAAATGATATCCGTCATACTGGTTCAAACCATCTTTCGTGGCGAACCACATAAAGCCATATTTGTCCTGCAGAATTTTATTTACCATGCCCTGTGAAAGGCCATCGTTGATGGTTAGACTTTGGAAGGCGACGCTTTGCGCTGGCGCGGATTGTGCAACTACCCGCCAAGAAAAAATAGTTAAGTAAGTACAGGTAATTACGAACGATAAGATCGTCTTTGCAAAAACACGTTTAGAAAATCCACACTTCAGGATCACGGTTAGTTTTGGTACGTTCGGCTTTAACGAATAATAACAAGAATTTTAAGCAGTCGCGATAAAGCTAAATAAATAAGTTGAAACGCGCGCGGGTGCGACCGGGCGCCTCGAAGGCATCCGGTAACCCTCTTCAACGAAAAGCCATCTGTAGCCACAACCTCCAATCGGTCTAATGGCGGGAAGCACGTCTCACCGCTTTAAGCATCTCATCTCTCATTTCACCTCTCACATTTGCCTCGCCTCCCTAATATTAGGTAGGCTCTTGCCTGCTGTTGCCTGAGTTTAGGGATTTTTTCATGCCTTGAAACATCCAACATTTGTTTCGCCAATTTTTTTGATCACCGAAACTAAATGTACCCAATTGAAAATAATACCCCACACTGCTTTTAAAAATCATTCTAAAAAACCATTCGTCATGAAAAAGATATACACCGTCCTAATTCAGTCGTTCAGCAAGTTGTTACAAAGAGTGCTTGCCAAAGGAGTATTTTTTTTGTTATTGGTGACCATTTTCGTGGTGACCTGCGAGCACGCCATGGCGCAAATTGCAAGAAGGGGTAGCACCACTACTGCAACGAAGGCAGGAGGCACCGGTACAACGCTTATCATTAATAAGCCCACGGGAGTCGTGCAGGGAGATGTAATGATATTCACATTTTCAGGATTAAGGACCAGCTATCCTTCATCACCGGGATGGACTGTTATTAAACAGGGGCAATACACTCCTGATTTCGTGAATGGCCTGGCAGATGGTGTCGCAATTGCTTTTTATAAAGTAGCTGGGGCGGCCGAGCCTGCAAATTATACGTTTAGCGTAACAGCAGGGGCGGCGGCGGTAGGTGCGATTATGGCGTTTTCCGGCGTCGATGTTACCTGGCCAACTCCTTTTGATGCAGTGCCGCCGGAGCTTTACAAAGTATTTGCTAACGTAGCCCACGCAAACAGCATAACTACAGCAAATTCGGACGCTGCTGTTTTGATGCTAGTGATGAGCCAGGCGACGCGATCATACTCCTCATGGTCAGCAACTTCTCCTTCATCCCTTGCAGAAATCCTAGATGCCAACGTAACAAACTCCGCGAATAACGATCAAACTTCGATTGGCGGGGCCTGGGCTTTAAAACCTGTACCGGGCGCTACCGGCACAGGGAATGTAAGCATGAGTGGTATTTCTGAAACGTATGGTTTATTTCTTGCATTAAGACGTAATCCGCCTCCACCAACTATCACGTCGTTTTCACCCTCAAGTGGACCGGTTGGTACGAGTGTTACAATAACCGGAACCAACTTTAATTCCGATATAACGCAGAATTCAGTGTATTTCGGTGCCGCAAAAGCAATCGTCACGGCGGCCACATCAACAAGTCTCACTGTCACCGTGCCGCCCGGCTCAACTTACGAGAACATCTCAGTATGCGACACACGCCATAATACCACAGGCTTTTCATCCAGGCCTTTTATAGTTACGCTTGATGAAGGCGCCATTACATTTAATCCAAAAACTAAAGTATACGAAGGCTTCCCCTATGGTATAACCGCCGCTGACGTTGACGGCGATGGTCTTACCGACCTGGTATCTCCAAGTGGGGGCAATCTTTTGATTCTTCCTAACAGTTCGTCAAATGGCAATCTTTCTTTTAATAGCCCGGTTGTTTTAACAGTCGGATCATTTCCGTATGCGGTTGCTTTTAAAGATATCAATGGTGATGATAAAGCGGATCTGATTGTTGCAAATAAAGATGCAGACAACGTTTCAGTATTTAAGAACACTTCTCAACCAGGGAACATAAGTTTTGCTGCTAAACAAGATTTTGCTGTCGGCACGGGGCCTCATTCAATCGCCGTTAGTGATTTAGATGGTGATGGCAAAGCAGATATTGTAACTGCCAATACGCTTGCAAATACAGTATCCGTATTGCGAAATACTTCGCAGTTTGGTGTAATAAGTTTTGCAACGAAAATAGACTACGCTACCGGCCTTGAACCTTACTGGGTACGCATTGGCGATATTGATGGAAATGGTAAAGCAGATATTGTTTTCGCTAACTATGCAAGCTCAAACATTTCCGTACTTAGAAATACATCTACGGTAGGAGTCTTAGCTTTCGCGGCGAGGGTAAACTTTACAACCGGCTCATTTCCCCGCGCGGTTGCTTTAGGAGATATTGATGGTGATGGCAAACTGGATATTGCGGTTGCTAATTACAACAGCAACACGATGTCTGTTTTTAGAAATACCTCTCCCAGTGGCTCAATCACAATGGCAGCAAGGGCCGACTTCGCTGCATCGGGCGGACCAAGCTGTGTTGCTATTGGCGATGTAGATGGCGACGGCAAGCCGGACCTTGCTGTAACCAATGAAATTGCAAACACGGTGTCAATTTTTAAAAACAATTCAACTTCCGGAGTGTTGAGTATTGCGGCGCCTTCTGATTTTGTTACTCCCGCCAAGCCGCAGGAGGTTGTTGTTTGCGATATTAATAAGGACGGGAAACCTGATTTAAGTGTCCAGGATATAGGTGTTGGTCAAATATCCGTGCTAACGCAGGTTTGTAATTTGCCGGCAATCACTTCCGTTCTGCCAATACAGGCTTCGCCGGGCAGTACAGTAACAATTTCCGGATCCAATTTCTCAAATGGCGGAACTGTTAGTTTCGGCGGAGCTGCCATGCAGGTTACAAGCTGGAGCAAGACATCTATACAGGCTACACTTCCTGCAAATGTGTATGGCGGAAATATCGCTGTGACAAACCAATGTCTTTCTACAGGAAGTTTTGCGTACACAATTCCTCCGAAAATCACTTCCTTCTCTCCGGAGAGTGGAGCAATAGGAAGCAGTGTAACTATCTCAGGTATTAATTTTAATACGACGCCTTCTCAGAACATCGTATTTTTTGGAGCGGTAAAGGCAGTCGTAACCGCCGCGACCGCCACGAGTTTAACGGTAACCGTACCGGCTGCCGCTAACTACCAATATATTTCGGTCACAAATGTGGGCGGAAACGTGACAGCCTATTCTTCAAAACCATTTATTGTAACATTGAACGGGGCTATCACCTTTAAGAATAAAGTAAATTTCGCAACAAACACGAGCCCCTCACCTGCAGCATCAGCAGACTTTGATGGCGATGGCAAACCAGACCTTGTGGTTGGCAATTCTAACTCAACCGTTTCAGTGTTGCGAAATACGTCGCTGAACGGTATTATAAATTTCGATAGTAAAGCTGATTTTACAACCGCTGTTGCCAATGTGGATGTCACCGTGGCTGATCTCGACGGCGATGGCAAACCCGACCTTGCTTCAGGTGTTTCGGCC
>DASQJI010000330.1:0-9127 GCA_035631175.1 Parafilimonas sp. | reverse complement strand
CAGTACTGATCTTCTGCGCATTACCACGACAAAATTTTGCTGAATCTGTAAGAAAGGTTTGAAAATAAGAAATATACTAATTTCAAAACTGAATTAACGTTAGCGTAACAGAACAAACGAGCAATATTACAACCTTATTTTATTTGTACTCCTGCGGTTTCCTTCCTTATATCGCCTTAGCAGGTAGCGCCCGGGCGCATATAAACGGGTGTAACAACCAGGTCATTGCAGGGTACCGGTGAAATACGTCTTTCCAAACTTATCTGTTTGAGGAGCCAATCGTGGCCAACGAGGAAGCAGAACTGACTTGAATCCTGATACGGGAGACTGAAAATCTAAAAAGGTATTTTTTATTTCTATCTTTATCCTGATCAACTTCGCCCGCTATTTTTTATGCCGCTTAAGAATATATTGATACTCCTGATGGCCGGGATGTATTCCTGTAAAACGCATTTTAATGAAATTGATCAGCATAATGTTTCTATCCCGGAATTTCGATTGGAACCCGAATTAAGTACTGCAGGAAATAATCTCGATGCAATTTGTGCAAAAGGCAATGAATTGTGGGCCGTAGGAAAAGACTCTATTGTCCATTATAACGGCAAACAATGGGAATCACAAGCAAGCGGTAATGCGAATAATCTTCATGCGATTTACGCACTCGGTGATGAAATCTGGGCTGTGGGTGGCAAGGGCACGATCATTCATTATAACGGCACACAATGGGAATCGCAAGAAAGTACAACAGAAAGTGGCCTGGAAGCGATTTGCGGTCAGGGCGATGAAATCTGGGCTGTGGGTGGCAAGGGCACAATCGTGCATTACAATGGCAAACAATGGGAATCGCAAAACAGTACAACGCAAAGGCGTCTGCAGGCGATCTGTGCAAAAGGTGGCGAATTATGGGCCGTGGGTATGGGCATTATAGTTCACTACGACGGTAAACAATGGGAATCAGAAACCAGTATACCAGAAAGTCTTCTCGAAGCAGTTTATGGAAAAGGCGATGAACTATGGGTCGTAGGTCATCACGGTGTTGTGCTTCATTACAATGGCGAACAATGGGAGCAACAAACCAGTACAACACAAAGTAATCTCTATGCGATTTATGGTAGAGGCAATGAAATTTGGGCAGTGGGTGACAATGGAACGATCGTTCATTATGATGGCAAACAATGGCAGCCACAAACGAGTGTAATACAAAATCGTCTTACGGCGATATATGAAAATGGCGATGGATTATGGGCAGTAGGCGGTGCAGTTTTATATTCAAAAGACAAAAATAATTGGGCCCTGATAGACGAACATGATTCAAAGTTCCTATGCACGAACAATAATGTTACCTGGGCCGGAGGTCGTAATGGTCTGCGGCGAATTATTAATACCGGCAAATATTTGCCCGCTTTGGCTCAAATAAATTATGAAACGTCAACACTTAATCCTTATCAAATCAAGGTACGGCTAAGGTTTGACAGTTCAATCTCAAAGGAATTCAATGCGCAATCCGGCTTGTCTTTTGAAGGTTTAAAAAAATCAGACACCGGAACTACTTTTAAAAAAATAACATCGGTAATTAAAACGGCGAATGATCATTCATTCGAAACGGAGATTGACACAAAACAATTTGGGATTGATTATGAATCTGATGTTTATAACAAGCTACGGTTAAGACTAAGTTTCAACTACAAAGGAGTTGTTCAGCACTTTGATCTGAAAAACTCATCAACAGAACCATACCTCATAATAAAAAATGATTTCCTGCAGAAGCATGCGACACCGGTGATGGTGGCAATGATCATTGTTGCCTATTACATGATTCTGGTTTTGTTTTATTTATTTTTCCCTTTGCAATTTCTTAATGTCTACAAAAAATTTCCTCTAAACAAAATAATTGAAAGGCTACCTAACCCGTTCAATTCAGTATTTATTTTTTTGAACATACTGTTTCCACTTTCGGTGCTGGCTTATGGCAAAAAAACATTGAACAAATGGGTAGAAAAGAACTCGCAATTCATATCCGACAAGGTGCTGTCAACGGGATTATCAGTGTCGAGAAGGGAATATATTTCGGTACCTGTAGAAATTAATGACCAGACGATCACTGAAAAACCCGGCAGGGACCTATTGCCGGAAATTCTAAATAAAAGAAGAAATATTATACAAATTATTGGCGAAGGCGGTTCGGGGAAAACAACGCTTGCCATCCAACTGTGCAAGTGGATAACCCAAAATAAAGCTTTAATCAAATCAAATAAATTTCCATTTATTATTGACTATGATACGCACGATGTCGTTAAATCAATAAAGGAAAAAATAAATGCGTGGTTGCCCGACGAAAATATCGAGGATGACTTTGTCAAAGCGTTGCTGAAAAATCAAAATATTGTTTTACTGGTGGACGCATTATCAGAATTAGACGTGAATACCCAAAATTACGTCGACACTATTCACAGTAATGTTCCTGCGAATCTTTTAATTATTACCTCAAGGAAAAGATTTTCGTTTCAGCAATTAGAATGCGCGATCATAAAACCTTTGCCGTTGACCTCAGACAAGCTTTTGTACTTTCTCATTTCTTACTTCAATACAAAAAAGGAAACGGTGGCTGCAAACCTTCACCAGGAAATGTCCGCATTCCCGTTGAAAACGATGGAAGAACAACTTGCATTCGCAGGCAGGATAGGGGTGCTGTTTAGTAATGCAGTCAATGCGGTTTCAGTTACACCAATTCTTGTGAAAATCATTATTGATAATTTTTTTAAAAAATTTCAGCAGGGTAACAGAAGTTTCACTGACCTGATGGAGGATATGCCTAAGAGCATACCGGAAGTGTATTATGAGTATCTCGAAAATGTGAACCCGAAAAATAAAACGGTAACTAATTACCTGGATACAGACATTATGTTTCAGCTGGCCGAATTAATGGGCTGCCTGTCCTTAGGTAATAATTTTATACCGCAGGACTTTTCCCAACAATCTTACACGGAAGCGGTGAATAAAAGGTTTAAAGATGTCAACGCTGTCAGCACCATACAACGATTTTCAGATAACGGCATCATAACCAGGAAAAATAATCTTGGAAGTTTTTTTCTGCGCTTTAACCTTGATCCGTTGGCCGAATACGTTGCGGCCGCTTATTATTATAAATTGCATAAAGACGCCAAGACCGTTGATCAATTTATTTTAAAAGTCAGTACAATGAGCGATGATTCAAAAGGTTTCAAAACCGCCTTCACCCAAATCGCAGAGCATTTTAATCAGCGTTGAAACTGTTGTTCAAAAAATTCCTGTCCTGATTGTCTGTTCGCATTCATTCCAGTCAAACACAACTTAATTTGAAATGGGAATATACACAGTAATTTGGTGTGGTGCATTGGTGAAATGCCTGCAGCCGTGTTGATAAAATAACATGTGCCACTGCTTCGGCTTTTTCAGAGTACATCAACTTCCGCTCACAATTCCCACAAAAGAAATGCGCAGCGGAGAAAAGAATAAAAAAGAGGAACTCATAATTCCTCTTTCAAAAATATTTCAGAATAAATGATTACTGCGTTGGTGCGGCAGGAGGAGGAAGTAGCATGGCCGCTGGTTGAACATTCTTAATTGCCGGCGTTGTTTTAAGATACGCAAAAATGGCTTTTAATTCATCTTCGGTCATTAAAGTAGCGGGCATCATTGACATAGGTGGCATCAGCGGTCTGGTACCATCAAGACCCATCCATTTTTTTTCTCTCAACGCTGTTACAAATTGTGCTTCCTTCCAATTGCCAATACCCGTTGAGTCGGATGTAAGGTTTACTGCATAAGTTGTTCCCCACGGGCCCGTCCAGGCAGTAAAACTTTGAGTAACAATAAGCCCTTTCGCTGCTGCCTCTTTCGAATCAAACGCAGGAGGAGGTTGTTGGGCCGGATGTCCTGAAAGCATCAGGCTCATATCGTTTTCCGGTCCATTAGGCCCCATTTTTTTGGGCGTGTGGCAATCGTTACAGCCGCCGATAGTAACAAGATGCTCGCCCCACTTTACCTGGCTTTCAAAACCGCCATAGTTCATTTTTGACGTCGCTAATGAATCATTGCTTGAATCAGTTGTGCTTTCGGAAGAAGTTTTGTCAGTGCATGCGATGAATGCCATCATACCTGAGAAAAGTATGCAGCTCGCAATGGTTAATTGTTTTCGCATAAGGCGTTGTTTTTGATGTAGAATTGTTTAAAACGGAAAAGCGCGATAAGATAAAAATTAATTTACACTCTGGCGTGTTTATTTAAAATTTCCTGTGAATCGGACTATTCATGCCGCATCCCCGGTTGTTGCGAACTTTTGTTTTAAGCTCCATCATTGCATTTCAAAACTTTCCAAAAATTTTGTAGTAAAATTTCCTTTGCGGAAATCGTCGTTTCGCATTAGCTGAAGGTGAAAAGGGATAGTGGTTTTCACGCCCTCAATTACGTACTCGCTTAACGCGCGGTACATCGTATCGATCGCTTCGTCTCTTGTTCTTGCGATGGTGATCAACTTACCTATCATAGAATCATAATACGGCGGGATGACGTAGCCGGCGTACACGTGGCTATCAACGCGAACACCGTGGCCTCCTGGTGTGTTCAGCACATTAATGCGACCCGGCGAAGGACGGAAATCATTATACGGATCCTCTGCGTTGATGCGGCATTCGATGGCGTGCATTTGAGGCAAATAATTTTCGCCGGAGATCTTTTCACCCATCGCGATCTTTATTTGCTCTTTTATCAGGTCGAAGTTGATCACTTCTTCGGTAACGCAATGCTCAACTTGTATGCGGGTGTTCATCTCCATGAAATAAAAGTTCCGGTGCTTGTCCACTAAGAATTCAACCGTACCGACACTTTCATAATTGATAGCAGAAGCTGCTTTGATCGCCGCTTCGCCCATTTTATCGCGAAGCTCGGGAGTCATAAAAGGAGATGGCGATTCTTCGACCAACTTCTGGTGCCGGCGTTGAATGGAGCAGTCGCGTTCGCTTAAATGGCAAACTGTTCCGAATTGGTCACCTGCGACTTGTATTTCAATGTGCCTTGGTTCTTCAACAAATTTCTCCATGTAGATGCCATCATTCTTGAACGAAGCTCCGGCCTCCGCTTTGGCTGTATTATAGGCGCGTTCCATTTCCCGTTCTTCCCACACCACGCGCATGCCTTTCCCGCCTCCGCCGGCTGTGGCTTTTAAAATAATAGGATAACCGATCTGTTTTGCGATCGATTTCGCCTGTTCAATATTTGCAAGCAGACCTTCTCCGCCGGGCACAACAGGAACGCCGGCCTTTATCATCGTTTCTTTCGCTGTGATCTTATCGCCCATCGAACTGATCATGTCGGGCGTGGGACCTATGAATTTTATACCGTGGTCTGAACATATCTGCGAGAACTTTGCGTTCTCAGCAAGAAAGCCATAGCCCGGATGAATTGCATCGGCGTTCGTGATCTCTGAGGCGGCGATAATGTGTGGAATATTGAGGTATGAGTCGCTGCTTTGTGGTTTGCCAATGCACACTGCTTCATCGGCGAAGCGAACATGTAAGCTGTCTTTATCTGCCGTAGAATAAACCGCAACTGTTTTGATGCCCATTTCCCTGCATGTTCGTATCACGCGTAAAGCGATCTCGCCGCGATTCGCTATCAGTACTTTTTTGAACATTTTCTTCTTTGAAAATTTGAACAGTAAATTTGAAATCAGGGCGATCCACAAGTCGATCGACTTTTGGATCTCAGAGCACAGTCCCTTTCAAATTAATCGGGTTCTACTAAAAAGAGTGGTTGGTCATATTCCACAGGGCTGGCATCGTCTACCAAAATTTTCACAACCTTACCACTTACTTCGCTTTCGATCTCATTAAACAGTTTCATGGCCTCAATAATGCAAAGAACTTTTCCAGGTACGATGTCGTCGCCAACTTCTACAAAAACTGGTTTATCGGGTGACGGCCTCTTATAGTACGTGCCTATCATCGGGCTTTTTATCGTGATCAAATTGTCAGTCTTGGCCGGAGTTGTTTCCTGTGTGGGAGCTAGTTGTGTTTGCGTTTGTTGGCCCGTAGCAGGCGGCGCTGAAACCTGCTGAGGATAATGTGCCTGCATCACCGGCGGTGCCGACACAATGGTCTGCTGCACCTGGTCTTCCTTTTGTTTGATACATATTTTGAAGTCTTTCTCTTCAATGCTCAGTTCCCCGATATTACTCTTGTTGACAAGCTTAACAAGCTCCTGAATTTGTTTATAATCCATAATTTAGTTTTTGGGGTGTTTCGTGCGTTTTTGGCCAAAAGGGGAAGCAAAGTAGCTAAAAATTACAAAAATCCAGGATTTTTTCGCCTAAAATGCCCTCGTTTTAAAAAAATAAAAATCGGCCGTCATTCACCTAAAAATGCTCAAAAACAAAAGAAGTTCCATGAAACACGGAACTTCTTATACATTCAATATCGCTATTGAATGAAATGCGTTTGAGACCTGCACAGGTTAATACCGGTTGTAGCCGCCGCCGCCTTCGCCACGATTGCGGTTATAGCCACCGCCGCCACCGCCACGGTTGTACCCGCCGCCACCGCCGCCGCGATTATAACCACCACCGCCGCCGCCACCGCCGAAGCTTTTCTTTTTGTAGCCGCTATCGCCTTCTTTGCGGGGAGCTGATTCGTTAACGACGATCTTACGGCCGCCTACTTCGGTGTCATGAAGGTTGCTGATCGCCTGGCGTGCCGCTTCATCATTGCTCATTTCAACGAAACCAAATCCTTTGCTTCGGTTGTTGTTGAACTTGTCGGTAACGATCTTAGCGGACGTTACTTCGCCGTAAGGGGAAAAAAGGTTGTAAAGGTCGTCACTGGTGAGGCTCCAGTTTAAGTTGCCTACGTAAATGTTCATCTCGAAATTGTTTTATGAATAAAAGTCAATGAAAACAGAAACCCAAAAACCAAAAACATTTACGCGGAAACGTTCAGGCAAAAATGGACTAACTGTAACATCTGGATTGCGAAAATATGGGAAAAAAATTTATTGGGCGCATCAAATGGTTCTAAAAAATTCCTGCTGCCCCGGATACGATAGCTTTTCCACTGGTTATCGGTCAAACACCCCTTGTAGTCGCTTAATAATATTGCCCCAATAATAGTATGCATAATAAGTCTCGGGCGTTGTCGTTATCGCCCCGCAAATGCCTAAAATAGTCTTTACAAAAGCATTGGCATCATTGTCTGGCACAACATGAATTTTTTCACCGCAGACAGCCAAATTAATGCCGGCTGCTCCAGTCTTACATGAGATGGTCGTGGCGCCATAACCGATCGCTTCTACAACTTTTGTTTTTATTCCGCCACCCCTTGTTATTGGATTCAAAAAAATATCGCCGGCCTTAAAATAAGGAACTACATCATCTACAAAGCCAGCATATATAACATTTTTATCCGCGTAATTTTTCAAATGTGCAAATGAGTCAGGAAGGTCCTTGCCGGAAATAAGAATCCGGTATTCGAAACTTTTGTTTTGCAACAAGATTGGATTTATCTCGTCGAGAATAAATCTCAAAGCGTCGGCGTTCGGTTTGTAAGAGAGGGCGCCATTGAAAAGGATAAGAGTGCATCCGCTCGGAATATTATGTCGGCGAAATATTATCTCTCTGCTTTCTAGACTATCGTTGGGCATCTTTTCCTGCTCCACTCCATATGGCGCCAGGATAGCGTTGTCGGACTTTACCATTGAATGCTCGATCGCAAAGTGGAGATCTTCAGGCGTGATAAAAAAAACAGCATCGGCAGAACTGTATGCCCACTTTTCATACAATTTCATCAGGGGAGACCACCACTTGCCGAGCGTTTTGAAGCGTTGATATTCTATGTTGTGAGAATGGACGAACCATTTAATGCCTTCCCGTTTTTTCAACACCCAGGCGATCCACGCCATGTAAGGCTGTTCAGTAATAATGCTGTCAATGTTTGCCGTTCGAATTATTTTCCGGATCTTTTTTACATAAAACGGGTTTACATATCGCGATCGTGAATTGCTGAATAACCGGATGAGCTTGAAATTCTCTGCTTCGCTTATTTCGTTGTCTTTTACCGATACTCCGGTAACTGTATTGTGCCGACCGAGGTACTTGCAGAAAAGAGCAATGTGTTTTTGCCCGCCCATATGAGCCGGAAGGATCTTGTACGGTATGATGTCGAGGATGTTTGCCAATGAGTCGTGAAGAGGGCAAATTAAGGATTATGTGGCTCTTCTCGCGAGGCTGCCACTAAGCGATGAGAAGCCAGAAATGATCCCGGCGATGAAGGCCGTGATAAAGATCAGCATGACAGAGGAGCCGTTCAAAGGAAGTACTTCAGCTATCTTATGAGAGAACAGGTGTTCATTCGCATTGTCGATCAGGATTGCGAGAATGCCCCACAGTGCGAACATGCTGAGGAACCCGGCAATGAAGGCCATCAGAGGTTTTTGATGAATAAATAATGCAACGATAAAAGATGTTATTGCAAAACTCCACCATGTGAAATACAGTGGAGCTGTAAAACCAAGCAATGCGGTTACTAATAAAACAACGATAAATTTCATCTAATTCCGTTCGGTTTTATCGATCTGACTTTTAGGATTTACTGAATACTATTTTGCCAAGCGCATTTTTTTGAGACGCCTCTTCTTTTTTATAAAAATGTATCCGGTAGTATTTTCCGGCAGCCCACGTGTCGATAAAGTCATCATAATATTTGCTGCCGGGATTACCGCTTTGTCCGCCCGGATAAACGCCGTAAGCATTTATATCATCGGTTAATTCAACGATCATTCGCCAGCTTGGACCGTGCGTTTTTTCAAATGCATTTATCATGTTGTCGCCACCTCCTGCATCCAGGTGCAAACGGCTAAAGGGAGGTATCTTAAGCAGGTTTGTGATGCCGCCATCCTTGAATTGGCCCCACGCCAGTCGACCATCATGCTCCGCATTTTCTAACACCGGCACGATACTTTTAAATGCCGCGGTTATATCATCCTGCAGTGTTTCATGTTCCGGCGTTGTAATATTATCAACAAACAATGATGCTGAATCTTTCACAACGTCTTTAAGTAAAGTGCTCGGTTCTATTTTCGGCATCGGCAGGTTTGATTG
>DASQJI010000329.1:0-3667 GCA_035631175.1 Parafilimonas sp. | reverse complement strand
CCGGGATGTTGTTTGAATAATTCAACAGGATCCTGGTTCGCCTTCGTTGCCCACGCAAGATCAAGCTCCATCTTTACAAGATCTTTATTGGTATTTGAAAGGATAAAATCGAAAGGACGATGGCCTTCGACCATGTCGAATTCGGTTGTATGATTGTGATACGCAAATTGAACCCCGACCTTTTTGCAAGCCTCGCCCGTTCTGCTGAAGACATCCACTGCCGTTTTTATTTCATCCAATGTACTCACCGGAATGCTCGAACAAACGAGATAAGTTAAGCCGCCCTCGGCAGCGTCGTCTGCGAGCTCCTGGTAATTTTCTTTCAGGTTAAGCGACTTTGCCCAATTCTTCCGGTCGTCCATCATCTTTTGGATGCGCGCGGAATCATCTACGCTTTTAGCCATTTTCATGATTTGGTCCATATTAAATGGTGCTCCGCCCACGTGAGCAGAACGCCACGTCATTCCCATGTCCTTTATCATCGATGCAAATTCCTTTGGCGTGTAGCCATAGAAGTTCCCTTTTTTAGATCCGGCACTTTCTAACTCTTTATATCCGATGGCCGCCAGCTTTTGCAGCGTTCCCTTTGCATCTGTTAACATTAGATCGCCCAGCGTGTATAATTGAAGCCCGATCGAATGCGAAGTAGCACCCGAAAAAAATGCAGCCCGGCTAGCGCCAGGAGCTAATAAACTTGCTAACGCAAGCGTCCCAGATTGTTGGATGAATTTTCTTCTCGTTGCCATGATGTATTTCATTATAGTGAATGATAAAGATATTGCAGTCTTACAAAAAAATTGTAAGAGAATTCTGAGCCTCCCGGTTCACCTCAAAGCGGGTTTTCCCAGGGATGAAGAATCATTTTGAATAATGCCGTTTTGCGTTGATGAAAATATTCCTCGCCAGGTGTTGGAACACCGGCTCACCGGAATCACAGTAAAATTCGTTCGCTACCTTTATGCAGATGTCTGCGCAAGGAACGATAAAACGCTACCAGTTAATTCTTGACAAGCTTCGTTATAACAGCTATCCTTCCTTTGAAGAGATGCAGCGGTTTTTGCATGAACAAGGTTTTGAAATTTCACGAAGGACTTTGCAGCGGGATATCGATGCTGTACGAAATGAATTCAGTGTATCGATCTTGTTCCACCGTAGCCGTAAAGGATATTATATTGACCAGGAAGATTCGCCCGGGTACGGCAAGCTGATGAAGTTGATAAGGCTCCAAAGCGAAACCGAAATGTTGCAACAATCGCTTCGCGACGAGCATGAATACATCAGCTTTGAGCACCAGGATGAATGGAGTAATATTAAGTGGGTACAACCGTTGCTTGACGCCATCAAACACAAAAAAATTGTTGAATTGAGTCATTTCACCTTCAACCGTGAACAGCCCTTGCAACGACGCGTTGAACCTTATCTTCTAAAAGAATATCAGAACCGCTGGTACCTGCTTGCAATAAACGAAGAAGGTGAGATCCGAACGTATGGATTAGACCGCATCACAGATGCGCTGGTTACAACAGACACATTCGCGCCGCGCAAAGACTTCGATCCTCACACGTACTATGCTAATGTGATCGGTTTAAACCACGATGGCAGCAAATGCGAAGAAGTAGTGCTTGCCGCCGACCCGCTCACTGCAAAATATATGAAGTCGCTTAAGTGGCACACATCCCAGGAGGTACATTCGGAAAACGAAACCGAAGTAGTTTTTCGAATGTATGTGCAACCAAACTTTGAGCTGAAGCAAAAAATTTTATCGTATGGCGGAAGCATTCGGGTGCTTGCTCCTGAAACTCTCGTAAAAGAGATAAAACGGGAATTGAAGGGAACCTTAAAAAAATACCATTAGGTTGTGGACGTTGAAAATACGGGCTCAGCGTTTTTGAATACGTTTACTACTGATTTCTCTTTTTCAATTGCTCAATATCATTTTTTATCTTTAAATCGACCGGCCGCCTCTTTTGCTTTCAATCGTTTTATTCACCATACATCTATATCTGCGGTACTTCGAACATACCCCTGCACTTCCCGAGCCGATCGAAAAATTTGAGCCAACGTTCACAGCGTCATGTTTTGGCGTTGTCGCGGTGTTTCTTTGAAAAAATGCTAAAGATGTCACCTGTCACCCAAACGCTGAGTAAGTCGACTTTTGTACGTGGATGCAAATGTTTGAAGTCTCTTTACCTGTATAAGTTTCATTACAACCTGCGCGATGAAGTTTCGCAGCAACAACAATACCTTTTTGACCAGGGCCATGAAGTAGGGGAGTTGGCAAGATCATTATTTCCCGGAGGAGAAGATGCAACTGTTATTCCCGCGTACGACCACAAGGCTTCGGTACAGCGTACCAGGCAAATAGTTGAGTCGGGATATAAAACGATCTATGAAGCCGGATTCATGCATAATGATGTGTATGCCGCATCCGATATTCTTGTGATCCGAAAAGATGGCTGGTACCTGTACGAAGTGAAAAGTTCAACCGGTGTGAAAGAATATTACACGCTTGATGCGGCGTTGCAGTATTATATCCTGAATAATCTGGGTTATCCTGTAAAACAAGTGAACATTGTTTGTATCAACAATCAATATGTCAAACGCGGAGCTATAGAACCGGAAAAACTTTTCAACATTCACGATATAACGGCCGATGTGATTGCATTGCAGGATTATGTTTCCGAACAAGTGGAGACAATGCAGGAGATGCTTAAGTCAGGCGCAGAACCAACATGCAAAATAGGCCGGCAATGCAGTGAATTTTTTTCGTGTGATTTCCAGGGCCACTGTTGGAAGAAGGTGAACGAAGCACAACACCCGGTGACCGCGATCAGCAAGATAGGAGACAAGCTTTGGGAACTTTTAAATCGAAATATCTATTGTCAATCGCAGATACCATTTGAATATTATTTCAGGATGACACGACTTCAGCGGCAGCAAATCTTTTGCACGCTTGAAGAAACGTCACCGGCGCCTGAGTTTGAAGAGATCAGGGAATTTTTGGGTGGCGTATCCACACCGGTTTCATTCCTGGATTTTGAAACCATCGCAACAGCGATCCCTTTGTTTGATGGAACGCGGCCTTACCAGCAAGTACCTTTTCAGTTCAGTTTACATTGTGCGGATGGCACCGGTGAGCAAGTCCATTATGAATTTTTGGGCGATGGAAGATCTGATCCAAGACCGGGATTGATCAGGCAGTTGCTTGCGGCCCTTCCGAAAAAAGGATCAATACTCGTCTATTATATGCCGTTTGAAAGATCACGGTTGCTTGAATTGGGTGAGAATTTTCCGCAGTACAAAAAGCAGTTGAATGCTGTCGCCGCCAGGCTGGTCGATCTGATCATTCCTTTTCGCAATCGTTATGTATATCATTATAAGATGAACGGTTCGGCTTCGATTAAATCTGTACTGCCTGCGCTGTTCCCTGAACTCAATTATTCAAAGCTCGGCATTAGCGACGGAGGTGCAGCATCGCGTGCGTATTTAGAATTGTCATGCCTGGAAGATGAAGAGAAGAGATCATCGATTCGTGAAAACCTGCTTGAGTATTGCAAGATGGATACGCGCGCAATGGTAGAACTGTATAACTATCTCAAGCAAGTTGCAGCAACGACCCGCGCGAAGGTTGTGTCGATGCGGCAAACGGCAGGAGAGGTGTGGTGAG
>DASQJI010000328.1:0-10608 GCA_035631175.1 Parafilimonas sp. | reverse complement strand
CCGAATTCATGTAATCAGAATTATTGAAATGATCTTCCATAGCAGTTTTTGCAAAATGGAAACTTTTTACTGCGACCTTAAATTCAATATCGCCGGTCTGCGAATTGAGCGTACTAACGGCCTCGTTATTTTGCGCTTTAATATCCTCAAGCGCTGTATGCGAATAAAAAGAGACGTTGCCATTGCGGGTTAAATAGTCCTGCGCTTTGCCTGCCGAAAAAATGCCAGATATCAATACGAGCGTTGTGATTATCCTTTTCATAATAAATATTTTAAAACGTTTCGAACTGTTTAGTTAATTATCAGGTGCGCCCGCGTCTACCCAGCGGGCAATTATATTTATGTCACAATCGGAAAGCTTGGGTGCACCCTGTGGCATTGGATTGGGGTTTCCGCCGTCATGTGATACAGCGGACAAAAGAGAACCGGATCCATACTTACCGTCTAAGGCAAGGCCAGAGATTGTGTTATAATCGTACAAATTATGACCGGACACACTACCGTCCCCATAGTGACAACTTTTGCAATGTTTATCAAGGATGTCCGTTATTTCTACACTGTAACGCACAGTTGTTACTGAATCACAATTCCCGTAAAACGGAGGATATACCAGGTCCTTCTTATCATAATAACAACCTGCCAAAAAAACAATGCCCGTTAGAAAAATTGAAGCCGCAAGAATTGTCTTTCTTAACATCGTAAACTTTTTAATTGTTTTGAGCGCCATCATCGATCCACTTCATGATCTGCGTTATGTTACAATTGCTCAATTTTTCGCCTCCGAATGGCATCTGCGGATAGCCAACGCTCCAGTTGATCACACCGGAAAGCCGGCCATCCAGCGCAACTGCATGAACTCCCGTATAGGTTGTGAGGTTAACACCCGCATTTTGTAAACTATTGTTATGACAGCCGACGCAATTTAAATCGAGGATGGGTCTCACTGCCGCCGAATAAGTGTACAAAGAAGTGTCGCAGCCGGAGAAGCAATTCGTTGTATTGTGGGCACCTTCGTTTATCCATTGCTCTATAACACCGATTTGATCAGCAGGCAATGGAGCAGTATCTTTTGGCATCCGGTCCTCCTTCTCATTGGATGTGATGGCTTCAAATATTTTGCTGTGCTCTGGGTCGCCGGGCTCTATTCCTTCCATAATACCGTCATAAGAAGTGAACACGTATCCCTTTTCATGTGTGGCTGCATCATGGCAACCTGACACTGCACAATTGTTTATAAATATGGGCAATATCTGCGATTCAAAACATATCACGGAATCTTTCTCGTTATCGCCTCCCGTATTTCCACCAGTGTCAGGTGGTCGAAACACTTCGTGCTTGCACGCAAAAACTAAAATAATGCCGATACCTGTAACAATACCAAGCCGTAGAATCTTCATGTTTCCAGTTTAAACTAAAGCGTTGAGTTTGCGATTTATTGAAACTCCTATTTCACGAGCAGACCCTGGTCAATTACCACATCGCTCAAATAACCCGTGCACACTCCTTTAAAAGTGATCATGCTTCCCTTCGTAATCGTGCCGGGATCATTTTTGAAAGTGCAGTTAACACCGAACATCGGGTCTGAAGACTGCAGGTACACTACGGTAGCGCCGGCCTGGTTCTTCTTTACATCTGTCACCTTGCCGGTTACCTCAATTGCTTTATTCAAAAATGAAGCATTTGCAGCCTGTTCATTGTGTGTAAATGAATCGAAAATAGCTTCTGCCGTTATCCGGATGCCTTGTTCGTCGGCTACATCCCTCGCGGGTTTGTTCCATATATAATAGGCGTAGCTTAATCCTGCGACGGCGATCACTACGATTATGATGAGTGTTGTTTTCTTCCAGTTCATGCTGCAAAAGTTTGACTGTTCGGCCTTGAATGAAAATAAAACAGGTTGAATCGGAATAATTGTTGTCTGAGCAGGAAAAAAACGGTGTTAAAAAATCAGTGAGAAATATACCTGTCTACCGGCATACGGTTCTGCAAGCTTCTGCCCAGCGTGAGTTCATCGGCATATTCGAGTTCACCACCAAACGCGATCCCACGCGCAATGGTGGTGACGCGACACGGCAGGTGTGTCATTTTTTTCTGTATATAATAGATGGTCGTGTCACCCTGGATATTTGGACTCAATGCGAAAACCAACTCTTCCGTTTGTTCTTTTGAAAGACGGGAAATAAGTGATTCGATCTGAAGCTGGTCAGGACCAATTCCGTCTAACGGCGAAATAACGCCGCCGAGGATATGATAGGTGCCGCTGAATTGTTGCGTGTTTTCA
The DNA here is from genome assembly GCA_035631175.1 of Parafilimonas sp. GTDB lineage: Bacteria > Bacteroidota > Bacteroidia > Chitinophagales > Chitinophagaceae > Parafilimonas. The sequence goes on along the minus strand of DASQJI010000328.1, from coordinate 8,327 downwards.
ATGGCAATTACATCGCGAATATTTTCGACTACACAAATAATTCTTTGGTTGCGGAGTGAGTTCGCACAAATAGAGCAAATGTCTGCATCGCTTACATTGTGACAGCGCTGGCAGAATTTAATATCGCGGCGCATTCTTGAGATCGTTTCGCTGAAACTTTCGACCTCTTGCACCTCCTGCTTGAGAAAGTAGAGCACCATCCGTAAAGCAGTCTTCTTTCCAACGCCGGGCAGTCTCGCAAATTCGTTAACCGCATTCTCAAGAAGTGAAGAAGAAAATTGCATGTGGCAAAGATACTAAATGGCAAATGCTCATTAAACTTCAAACTTCAAACATCAAACAAAATAACTCACAAATTTATATTCACTTCATTATCCCAGTTCTGCTTGATTGTTATTTTCCTCGGAACATTCACAACGATCTCAGGTTGCTTTTTCATTTCAAAACTGCCCGGAGTCCATGTCATATTTTTATCGGTGTCGTATAGAATGCGTAATCCGTACTCTCCCGGCTTATACAACGTTCGAAAAAATTCATTTGAAGTAAGGGCCGCCGAATCAACAACTTTATTGTTCTCGGTAAACTGGAGCACGGGGTTTCGGCTAAGATCGAGATTGGAAAAACGCAGGCGAATACTCCCATACTCTGCCTCACTGGCCGTGTGAAAATTTATTGTATCATCTTTCGCTAATGTCAATCCACTGCTATCTGCGAACGCATCCTTTTGTATCAGCAATCTGAAGAATTGCTCCTCTTTCCATGGATACTTCAACGTAAATTGACTGAACGATGTATCCGCGGAAATCGTGTACCCGGTGATCGGATGAAAATTCGTGTCGTTTAAACTGAGTTTCGTTGAGTCAAAGCGGGCCAGTGGTTTGGGAAATTTAATGACAAGGTCACTCAACAGATCCTGCTGCGTCCTTTGCAGTGTAGTCGTGTACGATATACTTTTGGCTGTATCCTTCGGTGGCCTTTTCGTAGATGTACTCGTTTCTGCGGGCAACGGTGCGGATTGCGTTTTCGAACCTTCGACTTCATTGTATGCATACAAGGTTAAGGTTCGCGGCCCACTGCTGTCGACTACTACAGGCTCGTTCAAGAAAGCAAATGTTTTTGTGCTGTCGTCGTATCTTTTTGTGAAGTCGTTCGGCAAAACATACACTGCATAGGTGCCATAAGCCAGGTAACGGAAATTGAATCTGCCGGCACTATCAAGCCGCGTATAATAAAATGGCCTCTCCTTTTTTATGGCCGAATCGTTCAGATCTTTGTGCAGTATTACAATGAGCGTTGAGTCGGTCGTGCCTGTTTCTGCAAGCTGCACCCTGCCGTTTAATGCTCCGTTATCAATGGTGTTGCCAGTAGCGAACACGTACGTGAAGTTTTTATATGGGTTTCCTTCATTCACATCTTTAATTGCCTTGCCAAAATTTATCGAATACGTTGTGTTGGGCGCCAGCGAGTCCTTCAGGCGAACCGTTACCGTCTGCAGTTTACTTTCCACGACCGGCATTTGTTGCGGATTCGGTGAAACCACAAGATCGGTTTGCAATGTGTTGTCGAGTTGAACATATTCATTAAACGTGAGAATAATTTTGTTGCCGGTAAAATGAAGGCTCGAATCGGCCGGAGCAGCTTTTAGTAATACGGGTGGCAGGGTATCTCGCGGGCCACCGCCGGGTGGAATAATGTTCGCGCATGAGTATAAAAGAAGGGCTGCCGGAATTAGAATGATTATGTTGAACGCGAAAAAATATCTTTTCAAAAGAAGCACTTTAAACAAAATTCAAACATAAACTCTTTCACCCGTTTACGTTCCCAATAATCCTCTAAATCTTAAAAACGCTTACGCTCACAGCTCTGCTTCTTCTTCAGTAAGCTCATGGAGTTCTACCGCCATGTTGTTTGTTTTAACAAAATTGCACCAGTGGCAATCAGCTTTTCCGCAACCCGTGTAGAAATCATGTTGCTGGATCTTCTTCCACACCGTTTTTATTTGCTGCTTAACTGTAGTGATGTCTTCAGTACGGATAAATATCTTTTCTTTCCTGTATGTCTTCTTTTTGTCTGGCTCAACAAAATCGAATTCGGTACTTACCACATTCCACTTCCTGTTAGCGTTATCCGCAAGTATCTTATAAAATACTGCCTGCCGCCAATAATCGCCTCCCTCCGGATTTTTTTCGTTCGGAGGTGATAACCGTTCTCTTGCTTTATCAACATCGCCTGTTTTATAATCGACGACATTCGCATCCTTGCCAACGAACTCAAGTTTATCGAGCTTTCCTTTTAATGGCACACCATCCATTGCAACGTTTTTTATATTGCGCTCGATAGACACGATCTTATTCCATTTAAATACATAGTTATTGTAGTAAGCCGCTAACACTTCCTCCCCGTATTCCATCCGCCGGTCAAATTGTTCTTTAGTGAAACTTTCGCGGTGCCGGCGCATATGCCATTCAAAATCTTCGATCAATTCCTCTTTCGGGGGAAACGTTTCATTGTTCTGTTGCATTTTTCTAAACAACTGCTCCAGCGCATAATGCACAGCCGATCCGAATTCGATCGCATCATTTTTTGGCGAAGGAATTCTAACCAGGTTCTTAAAATAAAATTCGAGTGGACAGCGGAGGTAATTATTTAATGCGGAGACATTCATGACAAATCTTTCCAGCAATGCTCTCAAATACTCTTCCTCCATTTTTTCAATTTCCGGTGCTTCCGGTTCAAGATGCAGCGCCTGGAATTCGGCCTGCACATCGCTGTCTATAAAAACGGTCTCAACGGGCAGCTCATGATCATCCAAAATTTCAGCGACGAACATCGAGGGCTCGAGCTCTCTGCCATCGTTTTGGTAACTGCTGAAGGAAATGAACAAGTTCTGTTCGGCTCTTGTCAGGGCCACGTAAAACAGCCTTCGCAATTCTTCATCATCACCCTGGAATTCCGCACGTGCGGACAAAGACGAAAAAATATTATCCGGCAATTTGAATCCGCCCCACGGTTTTCTTTTTTTCTCCCAGAAGCTTGCGTTGCAGCCCGCGAAAAAAACATATTCGAATTCTAATCCTTTCGAACCGTGAGCGGTTAAGAGGTTCACGCCTTTATCACTTCCGCTTACTTCAACTAAAGGCAAGGTGAGGTTTTCATTTTCCATCAGGTCAATAACAGCAACCAATTGTTTCAGCGATAACGTCGGGTTGCGGTGCGTTTCTTCTTTGATGAAATCAAAAAGTCCGGTGAGCACCTGCAACAACCATATTTTTTCGTCGCTGCGCATGATGTGGCTCAATACGCCTGCTTCGCGTACGATGCTCTCGAACAGATTTTGCAGCGTTACGTTAGGCGTTTTGGCAATCAGCTTTTCAATTAATTCGCTTGCTCTTTTTAAAGCCGGGTGGATCGCCTGTGTGAACAGATCTTTCATCGGCAGTTTGCTGCGTTCACTCAACAATCGCCGGATAGAAGTTTTTTCAGTTGTAAAATGTTTATCAGCCACCTCTACACTTATCCGGGCAATTTCCATCGGCGGAATTTTGAACCAATCGTAGTGCAGGATCTCAAATAACAGTTCATCGCCACTAAAGGGGATGTCATGTTCACACGCAAGATATCGCAGCACCGATATTATTTTTTTTGCAAACGGGATCGCCAAAATGTTCAGGCTGCGTTTGCTGTGGTATGGTATTTTTCGGAGCTTGAAATACTGAGCGAGTTCTTCGCCATATTTATTCTCCTTATAAATAATGCCTATCCTGTTTGGCTTTACGCCCTGCCGTAAAATTGTTTCAACCTGCCTTGTAATATGGATCATTTCATGGCGCTGTGTTTCATACCGCCTGATAAGGGGAGTATGCTCCAAATGGTTGATCGCGATATTGGCAGAAACGAGGTCCTTGCTCAGATCTTCTACCCGGTTCACAAGCCGTTCGGTGTTTTTGTCAATTATGGTTTTCGACACATCCAGGATCGATGGAATAGATCGGTAGTTGTGGGTAAGCACGACGGTGAGCAGATCATTTTTATAGCGATCCGCGAATGACACCATGTTTTCAACATTCGCGCCCTGGAAGCGATAGATGCTTTGATCATCGTCGCCCACAACGAACACATTTGGTTTATCCCAATAATTGATGAGCAGTTGCACCAAACGGTTTTGTGTTCCGCTGGTGTCCTGGTATTCATCAACGAGGATATATAAAAATTGTTCCTGGTATCGAAGAAGTAAATTTTTGTTTTCCTCAAACGCTTTTATCACCCAGTTTATCATATCATCGAAATCGTACCGGTTCCGGCCCCGCATGAGTTGCTGGAAGTTCTCAAACTCATTCACCGCCGCACGAAGCTTTTCCATTTTCTCCGTCTCGTCCGCGATCTTATCCGTACGCAGATCGCCAACTTTAAATTCAGTCGTTGCACGCCTCGCGATGAATTCGCTGCGCGTTGGTAACGAAAGAAGATACTCATCAATGCGCTGGTTGATGAACTCCGGGCTCCATCCTTCACGTTTCATCGTGCTGAACAAAGCATATAGGTTGCTTATTTCGATGTAGGCGTTGCTACGATAGCGTTTTAACGGGTGGTCTTTTCGAAAAGAATCTATCAGCTGTTTGAACAATGCGATCCGCTCGAGGTCGGAGATCGGGTCGAGAGAATTTTTTTCAAACAATCCGAGGTTATCCTGGATCACCTCGTTGCAAAACGCATGAAAGGTGTAGATGTTTACTTTATATGCGTCGGCGCCGATGAATTCCTGGATGCGTCGGCGCATCGCCACCGCGCCTGCTTCTGTATAAGTGAGACATAAAATATTTTGCGGCTGGGCATCGGTCTCGAGAAGAATTTTTCCGATGCGCGCCGACAAGATCTGGGTCTTCCCTGTACCCGGACCTGCAATCACCATTACGGGGCCGTCAATGGTGTCGACCGCCTTCTTTTGATTTTCATTTAACCTGCTGTATTCCTGGGTGAATTTTTCTACCTGGTAATGCCTGCTCCTCATATCTCAAAGTTAGCACTCAGCGTACCAAAACCGGGTAACGATATGCACCAGTTATCCCTATGAAATGAGGAATAAGAAATAAGAAATGAGAAATAACAAAGGAATGATCCTGCCAATTGATTTTATTTGCGCCAATCACAACTTTTTAACCCTGATGTTTTTGTACCAAACATCGTTTCCATGATCCTGTAAGGCAATGTGACCTGTTTGGAATGTTCCGAACTCGGGCCATTCTTTGAACTTACTGGCCGCGATCATTTTTTTCCAGTTGTCGTCCCACATTATCGTGCTCACCACATGCACGTTGTTCAGGTAGAAATCGAGCTTGCCGTTATTGCTGACTATCTCAACCTGGTTCCACTCGCCTGCCGGCTTCACCGCACCAGGAGTCGCTTGTATCATGTCGTACAAACTTCCGGCACGATGGGTAGGATTTTTTCGATCTTCATGCCGTTCATCGTCGAGCACCTGCATTTCGGGACCCGTATGAAATGTTTCCTTATACTTTGGTTTATCGTCCTGCACGTAGATCAGAATGCCGCTGTTGCCGGCTTGTGATATTTTCCATTCCAACTTCAGATCAAAATTTTGAAAACTATCGTTTGATACCAGGTCGCCACCAGCCTTTTTGTTTGATTTTAATTCCGCAGAATGCAGATGAATGGTACCGCTGTCCGCATGCCAGGCACTGCCTGCACTACTGCCTCCGAACTGATGCCACCCATTCAAGGTTGTGCCGTCAAATAAACTGGTCCAGCCGGAGTCCGCCGCCGAAGATTCATTCGCTGAATCAATTGACGTCGTATCCGCCGCGATTGAACTGTTTGACGTTTGAGAATTACACGAGCCGATGATACTTGCAGCAGCAATTATCAACCATGCGTTCATGCCACTATTTATTTCTTAGGAGTAAAATATATTTTACCATTGCTTCCGCATCAGCTTCTGATAACGCAGCATGCGGGGTCATCGGCACCGTTCCCCAATTACCAGAGCCGCCTTTGATAACTTTTTCGGCCAGCATCTTAACATTGGCGTCGGTGTTTTCATATTTGTTCGCCACGTCCCGGTAGGGAGGACCCGTAAGTTTTTCATCCACTTTGTGGCAAGTAAGGCAATCGTTTGATGCGATAAGCTGCACGCCTTTTTGATAGTCCGGATTCGTGGAAATGTCGTTTGCGCCGGAAGCGGTTGCAGAAGTGTCAGTATTGGCGCCGCTATTGCTTGCGTTGTTGCCGCAGGCCACAACCAGGCTTATTACCGCAATTGTTAGAAGATATTTTTTCATCTGATGCTTTTGAGGATGATTAATTCAATCGGACAAATTTATTAAGCAGCAGGTAAAGAACAATTTTTATTGCGCTGAATCTTTTATCGACAAAATATACCGCACCATCTCCTCTGCCTGCGGCTCCGGCAAATTGGGGTGCGGCGTCATCGCGTTTTGTCCCCATAATCCCTTTCCGCCGGTAATTATTTTATGCGCAAGGTTTTCAATATTGCCCTGGTTCAAGCTATATCGCCGCGCGATCTCTCTGTACGATGGGCCGATATTTTTTTCTTCGATGCGGTGGCAGGTAAAACAATCATTTCCTGCTATCAGCCGGCTACCGGTTTCGTTCGCAGAATCGATGTTTGTTCCTCCTTTATTTATTAAACTGTCGGTGGGATTCGAGTTTATGCCGCTCTTATCCGGCTGATTTGAGTTACATGCGAAAAAAATACAGGCTACTAAAACTAAAAAACATTTCATCTAAAGGATTTGAGGATTTCGTTTTCAAAGAATAACGGAATCACTGCAATCCCAGTACCAATCTGTTCAGTTGTTCGTTTGCACCAGTTGCTGCAAAATCGTCAAACGCTTTTTCTGTTACACGAATAATGTGTTCGCGAATGAATTTAGAACCTTCCTTTGCACCATCTTCCGGATGTTTTAAACAGCACTCCCATTCGAGCACGGCCCATCCCTTGTAGTCGTATTGTGCAAGCTTGCTAAAGATCGACTTGAAGTCGACCTGCCCGTCACCCAGTGAACGAAATCTCCCGGCGCGGTCGATCCAGTTTTGATAGCCACCGTAAACGCCCTGTTTACCCGTGGGGTTAAATTCAGCATCTTTTACATGAAACATTTTGATACGCTCATGATAGTTGTCGATGTATTCAAGATAGTTGAGGCATTGCAAAACAAAATGCGAAGGGTCGTATAAGAGACAAGCGCGTGGATGATCATTCACTTTCTCCAAAAAGATTTCGTAGCTCACGCCATCGTGCAGATCTTCGCCCGGATGAATTTCATAACAAACGTCAACTCCGCATTCATCAAAATAATTCAATATCGGCAGCCAGCGGTTAGCCAACTCGGTGAAGCCAGTTTCAACTAAACCCGCAGGACGCTGAGGCCAGGGATAAACAGTTTGCCACAACAATGAACCGCTGAAAGTAGCATGCGCATCCAATCCCAAATTTTGAGACGCTTTGGCTGCCCACTTTAGTTGTTGTATGGCCCACTCAGTTCTTGCTTTCGGATTACCGCGAACTGATTCGGCGGCAAATCCATCAAAGAGTGTGTCGTAAGCAGGATGAACCGCAACGAGTTGCCCTTGCAGGTGCGTGGAAAGTTCCGTGATCTCCAATCCGCAGTCGCTTACTGTTCCTTTCAGCTCGTCAGCATATGTCTTACTTTCTGCCGCTTTTTGCAGATCAATGCAACGCGCATCCCACGTTGGAATTTGTACGCCAATAAATCCGATGCTTTTTACCCATTCGCAAATTGATCTCAGATCATTGAACGGCGGTTGATCGCCCATGAATTGTGCAAGAAAAATTGCAGGACCTTTAAGTGTTGTCATATAAACGCTCCCGTCCTCCCTAGAGGGAGGTATTTACTTTATAACATTTTTGAACTTTGAATAATATTCCCAGCAAGTGAATTGATTTCAGCTATAACTAATTGCGGTTCTTTCAAAACCTGATGGCTTGAAAATCTGATAACCGTATAACCCCAATCAAATCTTCGTTTTATATGGCAAACTCCGTCCACTTCTTCTCACTCTGGCTCGATGCCACCACATTATCTATAAACGCCATTCCCCTCACGCCTTCTTCCACCCGCGGATAATCCAGCATCTCCGCTGTCGGTTCGCTCCCCTGTAATTTACACATCAAACTCTGCGCAAAATTCCGGTATATATTTCCAAACGCTTCCAGGTACCCTTCAGGATGTCCGCCCGGTGTTCTCGTATTATGCTTTGCCGCGTCGGAAAGATACGGTTGCCCGGCACGATAAACTTCAGCGGGCTTGTCAAGCCATTTCACCAGC
>DASQJI010000327.1:0-2621 GCA_035631175.1 Parafilimonas sp. | reverse complement strand
CTTTACATAATCATCCCCGGTCGCTAGCTGAACGAGGTCTGCGCCCGCCATCCGAAAATTTTGCTTTGCATCCTCCTGTATTTTTTTATACTGCCTGTTGTAATGATATTGCGTTACACTGCTCTTCGTGTTCATCAGGATCGTTTCACCTGTTTCTGCGTCCCTTACCTGCACAAGCCCGATCTTCGGGAGTTCTTTATCGCGCCTGTCATAAACCTGGATACCGATAATATCATGCCGCCGCGATGCGATTTTTAATGTCTGCTCATAACCGGCATCTGCAAAATCACTCAAGATGAAAACGATGCTCTTATGACGTGTTACGTTGTTCAGATAGCCAATCGCCTTTGCTACATCAGTGCTTGCTGAATGCGGCTGATATGTTAACATCTCTCTCATCAAATAGAGCACATGGTCTTTTCCCTTTTTGGCCGGAATATATTTTTCTACTTTATCGCTGAAAAATATCAGTCCCACTTTATCATTATTCGTGATCGCTGAAAAAGCGATCACTGCACCCATTTCCGTAATGAGGTCTTTTTTTGTTTGCCTGAAAGTTCCGAACAAGCTGCTCGCACTTACGTCTATCAATAAATAAACACTTAGCTCTCTCTCTTCTTCAAACACCTTACTATAAACATGACCCATCCGTGCCGAAACATTCCAGTCAATAAACCGAACATCATCTCCCGCCTGATATTCTCTCACTTCCTTAAACGCCATGCCCTGTCCCCGGAACGCCGTATGGTACTCTCCGGTAAATAAATGATTCGTGAGCCGCTTGCTGCGAATTTCAAGCGCCCGCACTTTCTTTAATAATTCGCTTACTTCCATTTAATCGGTTGACAGATGACAGTTGACAGATGACAGATGCGTCGATGCTATTTCAGACCGTTTCTGCGTTCAAAAGAATTTATCAATCCATTTAAGATTTTATGAGTTTCATCAATTGACCGAGAAATGTGCGTAAATTCTGTTTCTGCAAGTATAGTTGTCATTACTGCAATATGAAATAAGGTTTCCAGTTCGTATAAAGAGCCTCTTGCTATATGCAGGAATTGAACTGTGTCTTTCTTATAATTTCGGCCCGCGCCCTCGGCGATGTTTGACGGAATAGAAATCACAGCCCTCTTTGTCTGAGAAATTAGACCGAACAATTCGTCTTTCGGATATTTCTTTAGTAGCAAATATGTTTCTTTTACTAAGTTCATCGCTTTTTGCCAGGCGATCAGGTTTTTAAAGTGTGTCATAAACAGGGTTTTAAAGGTGAAAAAGTATTTTAAGTGTCGGACTTACATCTTGTCATCCGTCGACAATCATCTCTGCACTCTCTTCTGTCAACTGTCATCAGTCAACCGTCAACTTTTTCACGGAACATTCACCGTTCTCAAAATTTCTGAAATGATCGTCTCTCCTGTGACATTTTCCGCTTCAGCTTCATAGGTTAAACCAATTCGATGCCGCAGAACGTCCTTCGAAATAGTTTTCACATCATCGGGAATTACAAATCCTCTTTTGTGCATGAACGCATGTGCCTTGGCCGCCAAAGCGAGGTTGATACTTGCCCTGGGAGAACTTCCATAATTGATAAGATTTTTCAACCTGCCCAACGAATATTGCTCAGGAAAACGTGTCGCAAAAACAATATCAACAATATATTTCTCGATCTTTTCATCCATATAGACCTGTCGTGTAAGTTCCTTTCCTTCGTTTATTTCACTCAGGCTTACAACCGGCGTTAGCTCGGGGATCTTATGGCCCTGCACCTGGTTCCGGATGATCAACTGTTCTTCTGTTTTGTCGGGATAATTTACGATCACCTTCATCATAAAGCGGTCAACCTGTGCTTCCGGCAGGGGGTAAGTACCTTCCTGTTCCAGCGGATTTTGCGTTGCTAAAACAAGAAAGGGTTCTTCGAGCCGGTAAGTTTGATCACCAATCGTCACTTGCTTTTCCTGCATGGCTTCAAGCAGCGCACTTTGAACTTTTGCAGGGGCACGGTTAATTTCATCTGCTAAAATGAAATTGGCGAAGATGGGCCCCTTTCGAACGATGAATTCGCCGCGTTGCTGGTTATAGATCATAGTACCGGTAACATCGGCCGGTAACAGGTCGGGAGTAAATTGGATCCGGCTAAACTTAGCGTGCACAGCCTGCGCCAGCGATTTAATAGTGAGCGTTTTTGCCAGGCCAGGAACTCCTTCCAGCAGGATATGTCCGTTACTCAACAGCGCGATCATTAACCGGTCTATCATGTCGAACTGTCCAATGATAACTTTCGCCAGTTCGTTTTTAAGTGTGTCGGTAAATATTGCTGCATGCTGGATCTTCTCATTCAAGATCCTGATATCTTCTCCTGTTTGCATCAAATTTGTTTAAGTAAGATAACAACGAATTAAAAACATAAAATAATAAGACAACACGATTGCCCTAAAACATACTTCGGTGAAATTACAAAGTAAAACAGCGAACCCTCACTTCAAAATTAATGCGTTATACTTTGCGAAAACATTAACCAATCGCGGTTTTGCGGTACCGTTGACCGAAGGTTTCAAAAATTAGGCCGGTTGGAAACAGACATTAAGCATTTTTCAATGAATCACTCTACAATTAACTTCGCG
>DASQJI010000326.1:0-4106 GCA_035631175.1 Parafilimonas sp. | reverse complement strand
TAATAGCTATTCATTCAACATAAAACAACTATTGCCGGGAACCTATTTTGTAACAATTGATGACAGTGATAAAACGACCGTACTTAAATTCATTAAGCAGTAACTTTTGTGCTTTGAGGTTGATCCTTCATTACCTGCCGTGCCGTGAAATTTGCAACGAACGGTTGATTTGTGGAAATCTGCACATTACTCTTTGACCAGTTTAATTACCTTGTTGTATTCTTTATTACGTAAGATCACCACATAGATCCCGCTGGCAAAAGCGGAAAGAGGGATTGTGATCTTCGTCTCGGTTACCCGGTCGTTTTCCCACAAAAGCTTTCCGTTTAGATCTCTTAATTCAATTTTCAGATCCGTCATTATGCTGCTAAGCTCGAGTGTTGCGAAGTCTTTGGCAGGTATGGGAAATATTCGTTCTTCGAAGTTGCTTTGGGATTCATTATTCGACGATTGTGCGATAGCGGGTGCTAACGTGCTGAAATCCGGCCCATTTGCATAATCGCTCAAAAGAGTGTCAGGCGTTATTCTACATCGTGTCTGGATCCTCCATTCATAGGTTGTTGAAGGTTTCAAATTATATATATACCTGGAAGAAGTGGCCCCGTTCACTACCTGTCCTGTGGTCCACATCAAACTTCCTTTTACACGATATTGATACTGATAACCGACGGAGCATTGAACAGTGTCCCAATTCAACATCGCTCGGAATTGAGTGAGGTCCGCCACTCTCAAATTGATGGGTGGGCTGCAGCTTTGATATGTCACCACTGCCGGATCACTTGTGTTTTTACAACCGTTTACATCTGTAACAGTAACCAAATAATTCCCGGGTTTATTGACGGTGATAGTTTTTGTTGTGCCACCGGTATTCCATAAGTAATAGGCTGCTGACGAAGATGTAAGTTTAGCAGTTTTGTTTGGGCATAGGTTTGTTGCAGGCGACGGGCTGGAAGTAATAACAGGTTTGGCCGGCAACTTATTCACCAAAACCGCTACTCCGTTTGAAAACGCGGTACAATTGCTCGTGGTTGATGTCACCGAATAATTATCAGTTGTTTTGATCGTAATTACTCTTGAAGTGTCGCCTGTGCTCCACAGGTAATTGCTAAAACCATCCGAGGCAGAGAGCGTAAAGTTACTGCCAGCACATGTTTCAATAGATCCTGACGGCGTTACAGTAATTGATTGCTCACATGAATTTTTTCCGGCAACAAAATTTCTGAATGCGACACCGGTGGGAAGGAGGTCGGCTGTTGGTGATGTAAGCGCTTGTGCTCCGAAACTGCCTGTACCGTCATAAAACATACAATAAGCAACTCCGATCGTGTGCCATTGTTGCAACAGCATTGTTACAAAAGATGAATCAGTTGTTCGGACCCCGGTTTCATTAGTGATCACTTTTTTGCCGGTTTGCTGCGTTATATAATTACAAACAACCTGCAATACTCCGTGCGTCGTAGTTGAATCTTTTGCCGGTTCATACCAGTGGAGATTCACAAAGGAGAGAGGCAATACTTTATACGCGGATAACAAAGAGTCTGTACGAAGCCAAAGCGTTGAGTCAGTAGAAACTCCATTCATGTTTTGCACAAGCCACACGAGGCTATCCTGTTTTCCGTTCACAATATAATAATGCCTTAAGCTTGCAACGATCGGGCTTGTCAATCCGCCGTTGGTTACAGGCACACCGATCTGCTGGCACACATTCACGGCCACTGCCAATTCATTGATGTAATCCTGGATGCTTCCAAGGTGATAGGCATTGCCCTGCAGCGAAGATGAATTCAGCTCTTCGTTTTCAATTACTGCAAGTTGAATACTGCTTGCGTAAACATTCAGGAACGAACGCAACTTACTTTCATAAGCTACAAGATCTGTTGGAAATGCGGAGGGAGTAGAGTCGTTATTAATGTTCAGCAACATTTTCTTCTTATGCGTTTTCCAGAAATCAATGTTGTAACTTTTTGTGCCGGTCCATTTACTAAGTAATTGCGCGTCGCGGACATATTTAATGCCGAGGTTGTTTGCAGAAATCAACTTCGTATTCATATCAGGTTTCTGCAATAAGGCACCGTACATTGTGGTTTGAGCGTCAGCGTCGTATGTCGTGAGGATTAACACAACATAGGCAAACGCAGTTGTTTTGCGTAAAAGCAGGTTCATAATTGGATCTTTGTAAGGAATAAAGAGATGCATCGCTCTTCATCCCCGCAGTTTAGATTTTGATCTTTCCTAAGATCTTTTTTGGTTTATAGATCGAACAACATAAAACAACCAATTGCAAATACTTTATTTGCAAACAGGTTATCGTGTTGTAGAATTTTTGGGTTTAAAAACCTGCTATGAGAGTGTGCAATTAGTTCAAGTATTCAATTCGGTCAATGTCTCTCATAAAAGATTTGGATCTTAACGGCATGCAAGATAAATCTTTTTCAAACAATAAACGAAGCATCAGTTAAACATCAGTTTTTTGTGTAACCGGAAAGGACGCAAATGCACATCCCACTTTGAAAAATTTAAACAGAGTTGCTCTGCAAATCGACTCTCTTTCACTTTTGAAGTTGCATTACGCAAAAAAAAGCGCGATCGATTTACAACGCGCTTTTCCAACCTACTTAATTAGATGAATACTGATCTACAAACAAATTTCTTCAGGAAGATATTTCGCAATGAGCTCTTCATAATAGGGTCTCAATTCTTTCACATTTGGTGGCTTAGGACTCTTTGAATATAGATCGTAAGGATTGAATTTTTTCACCCACTCAAACATCTCGCGATCGTGATCATTGAGCAAGTGGTCATACGCATGTTCGCGGTGTTGCGCATAGAATGAATGATATCGGATCATGTATAACGCCGGTTCAGGCAAGTAATCTTTTGTGATTTGATAGAGATATTCATCATGTCCCCAACTCATGTTCACATTATTCAATCCGCAGCCATGTTCATAAACGCCATATTTGCTGTTGAAGCGTTCATCGTTGCTGTCAGGGTTTGCTTCGAAGAATTCGGGGTAAACAATTTTATCTGAATGAGCGCAGCCTACAGGAAATGTGTCGCCAACTACAGCCCATTGTGGTTCGCCAAATAAACAAAGCACTTTGCCCATGTCGTGAATGAAACCAGTTAGTACAAACCAGTCAGGGTGTCCATCTTCTCTTATGGCTTCCGCTGTTTGCAAAAGATGCTGGAGCTGATCAAGATCAGTGTCGGGATCAGAGTCGTCAATAAGCGTATTCAAAAATTCAAGCGCTTCCCATACTTTTAATTTTTTGCGATTGAACTGTAAGAAGTCCTTCTGTTTTTCCTTTACAAAATCATAGGTCTGGTACGTGTGGTTCAGCCGATAAAATTCGCGCACGGTATCTCTTTGCGGATCGTCGTAGTTGCGAAATTCTTCTTTTGATTTGGCAGTAACATCCGGTTCCGGATATCGGACCAACACATCATCTTCCCATTGCTCAATACTCTGCAACGGATTCAATTCTTCTTTTGAAAAGCTGGCACTCATGTAAATGATTTTAAGTTTTATAAAGGTAGCCTTTTTGTGAACAGCCGCGAACTTTTCAGGAGGTATCTCTTACCAAAATACCGTGTACAACGCCGACAGAATTCCAATGATGATCACCGAACCGACAAGAAAACCGGGTGAACAGCGGAATAATGATTTGTCAATAATAAGTGCTTTCGGATTGTGTTGTGTTTTCTTGTCAGCCAAACTAATTATGATCATCAGCAAAACAATTATTACAAAAACGATCGACATGCGATCGAGAAAAGGATAATCCGGGAAAGCTCCATTCGTCCAGTTCGGTAAGTATTTGAGAACCGTGGAAAGCGGTATGGTAAGTAATGCACCGGTTAAAGCAGCAGCGGTATTGGTCCGTTTCCAGAAGAATCCCAATAAAAAAATGGCGAGCACTCCGGGCGAAATAAAACCGACATATTCCTGGATAAATTGATATGCCTGGTCAAGATTTTTTAATGCAGGTGCCACCATTCCTGCAAGCAGCATCGCCACCACAACTGATATACGGCCTGTTCGTACCAATTGTTTTTCTGATGCATTTTTCTTGAAATATTTTTTATAGATGTCCAACGAAAAG
>DASQJI010000325.1:0-4583 GCA_035631175.1 Parafilimonas sp. | reverse complement strand
GTGTTTGTTTGTGCACGCAGCGAGCCTACGGCTATAAAGCCTAAAAGTGTGAAGAGCAAATTCTTTCTCATAATTGCATTTTTAGTGATGATTTTTTAAAAAACCAATCGAACACTTGATCAAAACATCTTAAGATCAAATATGATTCAGCCAACCGCGGAAAAAAATTTTAACAGCGTCAGGGTTCTGACGTTTTAATTGAATGGTGTTTAAATTGAATTGAATCGTATCTCTTTCTAAAACCGGCGCAGCGTCAATTGCCGTTGAGCCGCTCTTAGGCAACGGTTCAGTCGCTGTATGCCACCCTTTAATAGACCGTTCCATCTTTTCGGTCAATAAAGTTTTCGGACAGTTTGCCTGCGTTGTAATCTTGATAATTAATTGCCGGTGCGAAGCCGATTTGCAGTGGCTAAGGCATATCATCCTTTGATAAAATCAAAAAAGTGACAAACGAAGAAATTGCGATGGTAAAAAGATCATGGCGGTCATTACGGCATTTCAATCCGATGGTAATCGGCGATAGTTTTTACAGCAAACTGTTTTCGAAAAAAACTTCGCTGCGAAAAATGTTTCCGGGCAACATGCAGGATCATTATAAAGAGTTGGTGGAACTGTTGCATTCGATAATTGCAAGACTTGATGACCCATCCCTGCCGGCGGAGCAAGTCGAATTATTCGCGCGCAGGCATATACATTATGCATTGACACCAACGCATTATAAGCTGATTGAAGAAGCCATGTTATGGACTTTGGAAAGAGCGCTTGGGAACGATTGTAATGACCACGTATTAACGGCCTGGAAAAATTGTTATGCCGCGCTTGTTGAAAAAACGATCGCTGCATCAGAAGTGATCGTAAAGTGATTTTTTCATTCTCCGCGTTCCGACTTATTCGTGTTTTGCCACGTTTCATTTTATGGTTTATGCAGTTCGCCTCTTCAGTTTCTTACATCTGCGTTTTGTTGTTACTTTGGGCAACCATGCTACTGCGACGTTATATCGTCTATATTTTAGTTCTGATTCCCTGCTTTGGCCGAAGCCAAAATAGTTCATTCCTGTTTCATCATTTCACTGAGAAAGATGGACTCAGCAGCAATTATGTTACGTGTCTGCTGAAGGACAAGCGCGGCGTTTTATGGCTGGGAACTTATGATGGATTAAACTGGTTTGACGGAGCGCATTTTTATAATTTCAAAAAGACCAAACAATCATCCTCTATTATAAACAATGTGATACATGATCTGTGTGAAGACGCAGAAGGCAATATCTGGGGTGCAACCGATAACGGAATTTTTTGCTACGACATAACACAAAATATTTTCAGGAACTATCAAGCGCCAATTTCAAAAATTGCGCCATCATTGACAAACGTTGCAAGAGGTGTAAACAACGTACTCTGTGATTCGAAAGGAAGGATATGGGCAACTGGCACCTGGACGATCCTCAAATTTAATGCTGCGGAAAAAAAGTTTGAAGAAATTGGTCCGCTGTCTCCGGTCAGTGATTCGCTGGATAATTATTCCGTTAGAAGAAATGGGTTGATTGAAGATCCCGGGAAAAAAGGATTATGGTTTACTACCCGGGAGGAAGGGCTCGTATACTATGACTACAATTCCGGCACGTTTACCAGCTTTAAGAATGATGCCGATTCACTTTTCCGGAAACGGAGTGTATCCTCGATTACGGTTTCGGGCTCGGGCGCCTGTTGGTTTTGTGATAATACGAACCAGCAAATAATACGCTTCGATCCCTCGACACGCAAGGAAATAATGAAGATTGATTTGGCCGGCAAGGTATCGGCAGGCGTGTGTTCTACCTTGTTTGAGGATTCGCAAAACCGGCTCTGGTATGGCAATTGGAATTCGGAAATTGCACTCGTAGAATTCGAACAAGGAGCAACAGTCACGAGGATCAAGAACGAAAAAAGCAATCACCTTTCGATTGCTGCGGATTTTCTGGCCGGGGTATTAGAAGACAAAGATGGCACGGTATGGCTGGCGACTACGGGTGGTCTGTCAAACACCAACTCAACAAAATCGATTTACCGCATTCATTGGCTGGATCGAATTCCTATACTCAAAAACAACTCCCTTCGGCTGGTCCTCGAAGACCCGGCTGATAAAAGCTGGTGGATGGCAACCCGCGGCCCGCTGTATGCGATCCACTATTTTCCTGTGACCGGTAAATATATTATTTACGATCTACAACAGGCGCAGAAGAATGTTATTGGCTTACTGCCGGGACCTGTCAATAACATTCGCTTTATTGATGGTAAGCCGGTACTGTGCACCTGGTGGGGGGCATGGCAAATAGATGTAGCAGCAAATCGCATCTTTCCTTTTTCCCCGGGGCCCGCGGTCGATCCAAAGTTTATCATAGGCGATATGGTTGAACGTGATGGAGTTTTTTATTTGTCCAACCAAAATGAAATGTTGCGATATGTCCGCAGCGAAAACAAGCTGGATCGGCTAAAATTCGTAAATCCAAAATTACCGGATGGCCAACGGCCTGCGATCAAAGCATTGTGTTTGACCCCAGATAATAACTTGTGGTTCATAGCCGGCTTTGGCTGGCTTGGGCACAACAATGGCAATAACGAGCTAGCTCCTTTTTATGTTGTTAAGAACGAAGACGAAGAATTGAACGGTTGGCTGAATTCGATTGCCTGCGACCGCAATAGCAATTTGTGGTTGGCCGCCTTCGGGATTGGTTTGTATGGCGTATTTACTTCGTCAGATTCTGCGAAGCTTTGGAATGAAACCGACGGACTCATATATAATCATGTTCAAAATGTGATACCGGATGATAATGGAGACATATGGTGTGCTGCTTACAATCGTTTTTCTGTTTTTACTCCAGCCACAGGCAGCTTTTATAATTTTATTGTTCCACTTAGTGAAAACACCGTTGAGTATGAGAATGGCCTGGGACAACTTTCTAACGGACATATTGTTGCATCTCTCGATAACAATGTCGTTGAATTTTTTCCGGGGCGCCTTAAGATAAAACCAATACTTGCCAAACCGATCATCGGCGCCGTAAATATCGCTGGTAGCCAAAGATTTCTCAACGGGGATACTACACTCCAATTACAGCCGGACGAAAAGTTCTTGTCATTAAATTTTGGCCTGATGACCGACAGAGAAATTTTTCCGTACCAGCTTGAATACAGGTTGAAAGGATTTGACGATAAATGGAGTGTGGCAGGGGCGGGTAACCAGGCCGTGTATAGCAAGCTTCCATCGGGTAACTATACTTTTGAGGTCAAAGCAAAAGCTATCAACGGTGACTGGGAAACGCCGGTCTCAACATTAAAAATTCAGATCAAAACACCGTTCTATCGTTCCGCGTGGTTCATTTCTGTTGTGGCGTGCATCGTTTGCGCGTTGCTATTTTTTTTCTACCGCTTCCGAATTGCTAAGCAAAAACAAGTATTTGCATTGGAAACCAAAGCACAGCTTCTTGAAAAAGAAAAGGCATTGGTGATGTACGAGGGTTTGAAACAACAATTGAATCCGCACTTCTTGTTTAATTCGCTCACATCTTTGAGTAGTTTGATAACTGTTGATCCGCAAACGGCAACGCAGTTTCTTGATAGCCTCAGCAAAACGTACCGTTATATTCTGAAAAGCCGGGACGCGGAAACAGTTCCGCTTTCCGATGAATTGAAGTCAGCAGAAAACTATGTAAACATTCAACAAACAAGGTTTGAGCGTGGCTTTTGTGTCAGGATCACAGTGCCTGACGAATCCCTGCACAAAAAAATTGTTCCGGTCACTTTGCAAAACATGATCGAAAACGCGATCAAGCACAACATTATTGATGAAGACAGCCCGCTGGTCGTTGAGATCTTCGTGGAAAATGGTTACATCGTTGTGCGTAATAACCTGCAAAAAAAGAAGTTTGTGGAAACAAGTAATAAGCAGGGACTGACCAATCTGCAATCCCTGTATCGTTACCTCACCAGCCATCCTGTAGAAATAATCAGCGACGAAAATTTTTTCACAATTAAAATTCCTTTGGTATGAAAGCAGTGATCATTGAAGACGAAAGCCTGGTAGCACGTGAACTAAAAAATAAAGTTGCCTCGGTGGCCCCTGATGTTACGGTGATCGAAACATTGCCAAGCCTGAAAACAGCCCGCAAATGGTTCATGGAAAATGCGGAACCCGACATCATCTTCGCTGATATACAATTAAGTGATGGAGCAAGCTTTGAGATCTTTGAAAGATATGAGCTGAAATGCCCGGTCATTTTCACCACTGCCTATGATGAATATGCGGTGCGTGCATTTAAAGTTAACGGCGTGGATTACCTGCTAAAGCCGGTAGATGTAAGCGAGCTTAAGAAAGCGATCGATAAGAGCAGGAACCTGGTCGAGCAAAAAACAAAATTGCCATACATGCTGCAGGAACTTATGCAGGTGTTGCAAGCTCCGTCAGCCGGCACAACAATGTTTAAGGAAAAGTTTGTAGTGAAAGTGAGAAACAATTGGATCCCGGTCTCGACGAAAGATATCGCTTGTTTTGTAAGAGAAAATCTCAATTATATTTTTACGTTCAGCGGCGAAAAATATATTGCCGA
>DASQJI010000324.1:0-4091 GCA_035631175.1 Parafilimonas sp. | reverse complement strand
AGGAACGAATATTTGTGGACCGTAAAAGATACGACGAGCACGGGCGTCTTTAAAATGGAAACTTCATTCGGCAGTTTTTTATCGAAGCAATTTATCATTAGCCCGGTAACAAGACTATCCGTTGATTTTGTGTGCGAAGATTCTTTTCAGTTGTCGTGGAATAAGCACCTGTATG
This sequence comes from Parafilimonas sp., assembly GCA_035631175.1. Lineage (GTDB taxonomy): Bacteria > Bacteroidota > Bacteroidia > Chitinophagales > Chitinophagaceae > Parafilimonas. Next base: position 3,916 of record DASQJI010000324.1, on the reverse strand, counting down.
CCGATATGTATAACATTTATGCGCTCGCAAACAGCCCATACCTGGAAAAGGTGCTGGCGGTGCAGGACACTTTCGTTGTATTAAAGCGATCGCGTTACCCGGAGGTTGTGTATGCAGTGCAGCCTTTACTCAGGAACAATGTTGCTGCAGCACGCAGCGCTGCGATAAACATTGAACAGCAAAACGTACAATGTTTCTTCAAAACGCTTTACTACAATTTGCTTAGTCAAAATGTGCTTCAACTCGTGCTGGAAGTCGGCGGCGTGAGCTACATTGACAGAATATATTTTGAAAGAGTGACGCAGGCGGGAAAAGTGTTACAAACTTACGATGGCATAAAACCGACCAACAGCACAATTTACAACCAGTCGATCACGAGCGTGCCATTTGGTACCAGCTATTGGCGTGCAAAAATAAAATTGAAAAGTGGGGAAGTGGTGTACAGTTATATTATTTCTGTGCTTACATCCGGCAGCAGGTATATTATTTTCTACCCCAGTCCTTCGCCTAGAAACATTACGTTGCAGTATACGCTGCAACAAGATGTACCGACGGACTGCCGGTTGCAGATATTTGATATCATGGGCCGGATGATAAAAAGTTATTCAGAGCTGCCAAGTTCCATCGACTTAAGAAGCTTTGGTCCCGGCGTGTATATTTATAAATTGTTCACTGCAGATGAACAATTACTTGAAACAGGAAAACTTGTTTTGCAGTGATGATACATTTAGGCTCAACAGTTTTCATACTTCCAGTTCCGCGATTTGCCTTCGGAAATCCATTCCACAGCAGTTTCTAATCGCTTCATCCTGGTGGCTTCCGTTTTTGCATCTGTTAGCCATAAAATGTATTCTTTCTTTTTCCCGGGTGGAAATTTTTCGAAGTGAGCTGCCGCTTTTTTATTCTTTTTTAGTGCCGCGCTTAGATCAACGGGCGTGTCGAGTTCCTTTGTTTCAACACTTTTTTTGCGAGGTGCAAGCTTAACGTTGTCTTCGTTTAGTTTAGCTGCCTCTTTTATATATGCGATCAGTATTTTGTCCGAAGGCAGATCTTTAAGGGAACTGATCCTCCCAAAATGTCCCATTGCTTCCCGATCTGTGATCTGGAAGATCTTTTCAGGATCTTTCATCAGCGAAGCCTTCCAAAACAGAAAAGTGCAGTGTTCTTTGAAAGCAGCCATCGCGCAAAGAATTTCTCCTTTGTTCTCGAAGTAGGGCATTCCCCATTTGATCGTTTCTTCAACGTCCGGGCAAGCTTTGTGTACAAGCTCACGAATATGTTTCAAAATTGCTTTGGCAAAATCTGCCTTTTTATCAATGTACTGGTCAATGCGCAGATCGGTGGTTGGCATAAACGAATTATTAAGAAGACAAATTAAAAACTTTTTGAAATTACGCCATAAGCTTACTTACAATTGTAAGTTTTTATGTCGCAATATTTTGCCTGTTCATCTAATTTTTGACAGCGGGGAGATATGCATTTTAATTTCGCGGCTCAAACAGAGAACAAGTTGATTGGTTTCCTTTACAACACGCTCTCATTTACATTTAACTTCATGAACTTCTAGTATGAAAAAGTTTTTCCCGCTTCGCGTATTTGGGTTGTTTTTGATCTCCATTTCTTTTTTGACCGTTTGCGGCTTCGCACAAAGCGTCCCCCAACTAGGAAAAAGCAGCGTTAAGGATGTTATCGGCGCCATGACGCTGGAAGAAAAAGCAAAACTTGTTGTCGGCAACGGGTTCAATATGCCCGGCGCAGGAGGGCCAACAATTGGCCAAACGAAGGACAAGGTCGCTGGCGCAGCAGGCACCACGTTCGCAATTCCGCGATTGGGTATTCCTTCGATCGTTGTTTCCGACGGGCCTGCCGGCGTGCGGATTGATTCGATTCGCAACGGAGACCGTTCAAAAACATATTATGCAACAGCATGGCCGGTGGCAACATTGCTTGCATCATCGTGGGATACGGCATTGGTAAAAAAAGTGGGTGCGGCTTTCGGAAGTGAAGTACATGATTACGGTATCGATGTTTTGTTGGCGCCGGCGTTAAATATTCATCGCAATCCGTTAGGCGGAAGAAATTTTGAATATTACTCAGAGGACCCTGTTGTTGCGGGACATATTACGGCCGCGATGGTGAATGGCGTTGAATCAAACGGCGTGGGCACTTCGATCAAACACTTCGCAGCTAACAACCAGGAGACGAACAGGAATACGGTCAATTCGGTTGTGAGCGAAAGAGCGTTGAGAGAGATCTACCTGAAAGGATTTGAGATCGCCGTAAAGGAAGCACAGCCATGGACAGTGATGAGTTCTTACAACAAGATCAACGGTACTTATACTTCGGAAGAATATGATTTGCTTACAACGATCTTACGCAAAGAGTGGGGATTCAAAGGTCTTGTCATGACCGATTGGTTCGGCGGAAAAGATCCCGTTGCCCAAATGAAAGCAGGTAACGACCTGTTGATGCCCGGTACCAAAGAGCAATCCCAAAAAATTATTGATGCCGTTAAGAACGGAACACTCGACGAGAAAGTGCTCGATCAAAACGTTGAACGGGTTTTGAACCTGGTACTTGAGTCGCCTTCGTTCAAGGGGTACAAATATTCAGATAAACCGGATCTGAAAAAAGATGCTGAAATATCACGAACCGCAGCAGAAGAAGGTATGGTCTTGTTAAGAAATAACGACAATGCACTTCCATTTAGCAAGAGCACGCAAAAAGTTGCCTTGTTTGGCATCGGCGGTTATCAATTGATCGCTGGCGGAACTGGCAGCGGTGACGTTAATAAAGCATACACCGTCTCGCTTGTGCAGGGACTGAGCAACGCCGGCTATGAAGTTAACGCTGATGTAAAAAACGTTTACACGAGTTACCTGGCCGAAGAAAAAGCGAAGCATCCGAAAAAAAGTTTCTTTGAAGAGTTCCGCAATCCGACGCCGCCCATTTCAGAGATGTTTGTTGATAACGGTGTTTTGAGTAAAGCTGCAAGCGATGACATCGCCGTCATCGCAATTGGCAGAAATGCCGGTGAAGGAAGAGACCGGAAACTTGAAAACGATTTTAATTTATCAGACACCGAAAAGAGCATGATAAAAACTGTTGCCGATGCCTTTCACTCACAAAATAAAAAAGTGGTGGTCGTACTGAATATCGGAGGTGTCATCGAAGTTGCGAGTTGGAGAGACAATGTAGACGCAATACTGTTAGCCTGGCAACCTGGTCTTGAAGGAGGTAATGCTGTCGCAGCTATATTAAGCGGCAAAGTAAATCCATCAGGCAAGCTGGCAACGACCTTCCCTTTAAAATACGACGATGATCCTTCTTCAAAAAATTTCCCCGGCAAGGAATTTCCCGACCAGGCTACAACAACAAGCTTTGGCATGAAACAAATTCCTGCCGAAGTAACTTATGAAGAAGGAGTTTATGTTGGCTATCGCTATTACAATACTTTCAATATAACGCCGGCCTACGAGTTTGGGTATGGCTTATCTTATACTGATTTCAGTTATGAGAATCTCAAATTAAGCTCCGGGGAATTCAAGGATAAGATCACTGTTACGTTTACGGTTAAGAATACGGGGAAAACGGCTGGAAAGGAAGTAGTGCAACTATACCTGAGTGCGCCTGCGAACAAAATGGATAAGCCGTCTGAAGAATTAAAAGCATTTGCAAAAACGAATTTGTTGCAGCCGGGCAAGTCGCAAACGATCACATTTACGTTAACAGCAGCCGATCTTGCGTCGTTTGACACAAACAGTTCTTCATGGATCGCGGAGGCTGGACCTTATGCGGTGCGCATCGGTTCTTCATCAACAAAGATCAGGTTCAGCAAACCATTCACGCTTGCGAGCGACATTGTAGTAGAAAAAGATAATAAGGTTTTGTCACCGCAGGTAAACATTAATGAACT
>DASQJI010000323.1:0-2738 GCA_035631175.1 Parafilimonas sp. | reverse complement strand
GTCTGAAACAATTTCAAAAGTTCTTTATCCCAACGATGTGCCCGATGCCGGCAAGCGACTGAGACTGTCTCAACAATATTTTTTTGTTTCGTGTTCGTTACAAAATGTTCTTTACCTGCAGAAGTTGCGCGACCTTTCTATAGACGAACTTTCTGGTTCCATCGCGCTGCAGTTAAATGATACACATCCGGCGATTGCTGTCGCGGAATTGATGAGGCTTCTCGTTGACGAACATCTTATGGATTGGGATAAGGCGTGGCAGATTACGCAGGATACTTTGGGTTATACCAATCATACGCTGTTACCTGAAGCTCTTGAAAAATGGTCGTTGCCCCTCTTTGCATCGCTGTTACCGCGACATCTCGAGATCATTTATGAGATCAACGATCGTTTTTTGAAGCAGGTGAAGACCATGTCCAATGATGAAGATCTCGTTCGAAGAGTTTCGATCATTAGCGAAAGCGATTCGCGATACGTTAGGATGGCCAATCTTGCCTGTGTTGGTAGTCATGCCATCAATGGCGTGTCTGCCTTGCACACTGAGTTACTGAAGCAGGATGTACTCGCAGATTTTTGCAAACTGTCGCCTCAAAAATTCTTTAATGTTACGAACGGAGTTACACCAAGAAGGTGGATGCGATTGTATAATCCGAAACTGTCTGACCTCATTTCATCAAAGATCGGAGACGGATGGGTCACCGATCTCGAGGACGAATTGATAAAGCTTGAAAAATTTGCTGATGATGCAGATTTTCTAAACAGGTGGAGGGCCATCAAACATCAAAACAAAGCTGAATTGGCTGCTGTCATAAAAGAACGCATTGAACTTGATGTCGACCCTGCCTCGTTGTTCGACATACAGGTTAAACGTTTTCACGAATACAAGCGGCAACACTTGAACGTGCTGCACATTATCAGTCTTTATAACAGCATTAAAAAAAATCCAGCAATTGATATAACCCCGAGGACTTTCATTTTTGGCGGAAAAGCTGCGCCCGGCTATACGATGGCAAAGCTTATCATTAAACTCATCAATTCAGTCGCAGAAATTGTGAACAATGATACAGATGTAAACGGCCGCATCAAAGTTGTATTCTTCCCGGATTTCAACGTAAAGAACAGTGAACACATTTATAAGGCAGCCGATCTTTCCGAACAAATTTCAACGGCAGGCAAAGAAGCGTCCGGCACAGGCAATATGAAATTTGCACTCAACGGAGCGCTTACAATAGGAACCTACGACGGAGCGAATGTTGAAATGGTGGAACGGATCGGGCGCGATAATTTTTTTCTGTTTGGCTTGACGGTTGATGAAGTGATGAGCACCAAACGCTCCGGTTATCGTCCGTACGAAATTTACTCGGCCGACACGGATTTGAAAGAAGTTATCGATCTCATTCAATCCGGGTTTTTTTCTAAAGGAGATGCCGAATTATTTAAACCGGTCACAGACTCACTCCTCCTGGATGATCAATATTTGACGTTAAAAGATTTTCGCTCGTATGTGGATTGCCAGGCGCAAGTCTCACAGATGTACAAAGACAAAAACGCGTGGACAAAAATGTCAGTGCTGAATGTTGCGAGAATGGGATTCTTTTCTTCTGACCGATCGATGAAAGAATATTGTGAGAAAATATGGCATGTAAAAACCAACCAATAACTCATCGCAACTTATCAAACAGTTTCAGCAAAATATCACCCAGCCGTCTGAAAATGGCGAGAGTTTCCCGCTTGGTTCGACCATTTTTGCGGACGGTGTAAATTTCTCTCTGTTCTGTAAAAACGGCGACAAGGTTGAGTTGCTCTTTTTTGATCACGTTGATGATAACGAACCATCAAAAGTGATCACACTCGATGCGCACAACAACCGTACTTATCATTACTGGCATGTGTTTGTGGCAGGTGTGAAGAGTGGGCAGTTATATGCATACCGGATCGATGGGCGTTTTGAACCATGGAATGGTCATAGGTACGACGGTACCCAAATTTTGCTCGATCCATACTCGCATGCTGTAGCGGTCCCCGACGGCTATAATCATTTTGCAGATCAACATGCAGGGAATAGAACGCCGGCAATGAAAAGCGTTGTGGCTGATCTCTCCTCGTACGATTGGGAAGGTGATACGGCTCTGCGCCGGCCGTTCGCGAAAACGGTAATTTATGAAATGCATGTTGCTGGCTTTACGCGGAATCCTAACTCAAAAGTTGAGCCGTCGAAAAGGGGAATGTATGCAGGAGTGATCGAAAAAATTCCTTACCTCGTTGACCTTGGGATTACAGCGGTAGAACTGCTTCCGGTTTTTCAATTTGATGAACAGGATTGTCCCAAAGGCTTAGTGAACTACTGGGGATATTGTCCGGTTTCTTTTTTTGCACCACACCAGGGTTACAGTTCTTCAAAAGATCCTTTGCATGTGCTCGATGAATTTCGCGACATGGTGAAGGCTTTTCATAGGGCAGGAATTGAAGTGCTCCTTGATGTAGTATTTAATCATACGGCGGAAGGTAATCATGAAGGGCCGACATTTTCTTTTCGTGGTATTGACAACATTGTTTACTACATCCTCGAGGATGACAAAAATTTTTATTCGAACTTTTCAGGCACCGGTAATACACTGAATGCGAATCAGCCGATCGTTCGGCGAATGATCATCGATAGTTTGCATTTTTGGGTAAGTGAGATGCATGTGGATGGTTTTCGATTTGATCTTGCATCGATTTTATCACGCGACGAAAAG
>DASQJI010000322.1:0-2387 GCA_035631175.1 Parafilimonas sp. | reverse complement strand
AGTTTCTAATTAAGTCCTCATCTATTTCTTTCGATGGAAAGGGCCGGCCAACTTTTTTAAATTCCATACTATCTAGTGACGGGATGCGATGCGGAGGTTGCTGATAAAAATTCTTAAAATATTTTTTTGTGGGATACGGTTCGAGGTAAAATTCATTCAGCTTCGCCAGCCATTTTTTGCTGTAAGGTGTGAATACCGTGTAAGGATGACCGTCCTCTTTCAATATCTCATTTTTTGAGAACACCACCTGGTCCTTATATAATTTAAGTTCTGTTTTATGTTCTTTCAAAAGCGAAGCGATCTCTTTGTCTCTGTCGATCGCATACTGTTCGTAATCTTCATTTGCAAAAACTTTTTTTAAGGAATAGTTCTTGAGCAATTCTTTGAATGCGCCGGCGGGCGTATCGTAAAACCCTTTAAACGAGCTACCATGCTTTTCTAACTCTTCCTGCATGTCCACAACTGCTTCGCGGATAAATTCCACTCGTCGATCGTGCTTGTCTTCCAGGTCATCCAAAATATTTTTATCAAAAATGAAAATCGGAATAACGGGAAAGTCATGAGTCAAAGCGTGGTATAACGCTGCATTGTCGTGAAGCCGCAGATCGCGGCGAAACCACATGATGTTCGCAGGTTGTTGCATGCGGTGGCAAAGAAACGAAAATGTGAGTTGTGAATGGTCCCTGAATTTTTAAGAATCCGGATTAAATATTAGCCTAATCAACGATAAATGAATAATGAGTGATCAGTGATGAGTAAACAGAGTGCGAACCGATTGGTAATTCTCCATGGTGAATATAGAGGACGCCAGAGCAATTATTTTTCTCTCAGGATCGCACAGATATGCTCGGATTGGTTATGAGGTTGGCCGGAAAATTTCTCGCACAGAGCGAGCAGAGGGCTCGAAGAAAGATCTGCCTTAGTCTGTTTGCTCCGTGCGAAAGTTCATCGAGCTTGTGTTGCAGGATGCCCAATCATTTCTCTCACGGATAACACAAATGTGCACGGATTAATCATCAAGTCTAACAATTTCTCTCACACAAAGCGAGCAGAGAGCTCGGAGGAAGCTCTCTGTTAGCTGCATGCGAAAATTCTCACCACTCACAACTGCCAACCCATCACCCCATGAGTGATTAGTGATGAGTAATGGGTCGATTAACCGATTCAAGCTTATCTTTCCAACAAAATTTCTCATGCCGCCGGATCTTTCTCAGAACAAGAAAAATGCAGTAGAATTTTACGACCTCATGTTCAATCAATGCAAACCGCGCGAAGCGATCGACAAATACGCGGGTGATGTTTACATCCAGCATAACCCGCACGTTGGCGATGGCAAAGAAGCGTTTGTGCAATATTTCGAGAGAATGGCAATTGAATATCCGGGTAAGGAAGTCTTTTTTAAAAAAATAATTGCCGAAGACCACTTTGTCGTGTTGCATTGCCAGCAGGTGTGGCCGGGCGACGATGAATATGCAGGGATCGATATTTTTCGCTTTGATGATAACGGAAAGATCGTAGAACATTGGGATGTACTGCAGGTGGTGCCGCTGGAATCAAAGAATAACAATACGATGTTTTGAGCGTTGCGCTGCTTCTCTCGCGAACGAACCAGGCCTTTGTCTTCCGCGTGATGAACATGACTCAGAAGGGATGTGATTTTCCGAACGAGGAACTGCAACGCCGTGCTCCGTTGGTTTGATACGTTTGGTGAATAAAGATGAATCTGTGACGATCACGCGCTCCGTAGAGCGAGATTCCCGGTCGGGGCCGGGAATGACGTACAAAGAAAGGGCTTGGACCTTCGCAGCCTGTGAGAAATTTGTATCGTTGAATAACCACTTGAAAACTCAATGTTGAAATACATCACAAGAACGATATGGATCTTATCGCTCGTTAGCCTGTTCACAGATACGGCGAGTGAAATGCTTTATCCGGTGATGCCGGTCTTTTTGAAGAGCATTGGTTTCTCCGTATTACTCATCGGAGTGCTTGAAGGGTTGGCGGAGGCAACTGCCGGCATTAGCAAGGGATATTTTGGAAAATTGTCAGACAACATCAACAGCCGCGTTCCATTTGTGCGGATTGGCTACACATTAAGTGCCATCTCGAAGCCGATGATGGCATTTTTCATTTACCCCATATGGATCTTTTTGGCGCGAACCATCGACCGGTTGGGAAAAGGGATCCGCACAGGCGCACGGGACGCGATCCTCTCAGATGAAGCTACGCCTGCGACGAAAGGAAAGGTTTTCGGATTTCATCGCGCGATGGATACGGTCGGTGCTGTCCTCGGTCCAGCATTCGCATTAATGTATTTGTATTACCATCCGAAAAATTACGCAACGCTTTTCTATCTCGCCTTTATTCCGGGCGTGCTTGCCTTGCTT
>DASQJI010000321.1:0-1695 GCA_035631175.1 Parafilimonas sp. | reverse complement strand
AAGAAAATGAATCCTACTTTTGAGCAAACACGTTCATGTCAAGCTGGAGCGATACGATCGTTGCGATTGCAACACCGCCAGGGATTGGCGCCATTGGTATTGTGCGCTTAAGCGGAATGCACGCTATCGACATCATCGACGAATTGTTTAGCGGAAAGAAATTGAGCGAACAACCGTCTCATACGCTCCATGTCGGCTTTCTAAAAGATGATAACATAATGATCGATGAAGTCGTCGTATCCCTCTATAAGGCACCGCGCTCATATACGGGCGAGGATGTGGTTGAAATTTCGTGTCATGGCTCTTCGTTCATCCAACAACAAATTATAACTGCATGCGTACGAAATGGCGCACGGCTGGCAAGGCCGGGCGAATTCACACAACGCGCTTTTCTTAACGGGAAGCTTGATCTTACACAAGCAGAAGCTGTCGCCGATCTCATTGCGAGTAATACGGAAGCAAGTCGCAAAACTGCGTTACAAAATATGCGTGGCGGATTTTCAAGTGTGCTGAAACAATTGCGCGAACAGTTAATTCAATTTTCAGCATTAATTGAACTCGAGCTTGATTTTTCACAGGAAGATGTTGAGTTCGCCGACCGCACACGATTAAATAAGCTGATCACAGACGCCCAAAAAGTCACAAACGAACTGCTCCAGTCCTTTAGGCTTGGTAACGTAATTCGTAACGGTGTGCAAGTGGCGATCATAGGGAAACCGAATGCAGGGAAATCCACTTTGCTGAATACCTTGTTGAATGAGAATCGCGCGATCGTCAGCGAGATTGCCGGCACAACAAGAGACACAGTGGAAGAGGTAATAAACATAGATGGGATATTATTTCGTTTGATCGATACGGCGGGCATTCGCAGCAGCGCAGATACAATTGAAATTATTGGTGTGGAGAGAAGTATGGAAAAAATGCGGATTAGTGACATTGTCGTTTACCTGTTTGATTGCACGATCGAGACAAAAGAAAACTTACTTGCGGAACAAACGAAACTGATGTCGAACCAAAAAGAATTCATTTTCGTGGGTAACAAAGAAGACCTGGCGAATGACGAAGATCTTGCGGCGACTTTCGCAGGCATCGATGTCTTGTTTATTTCAGCCCGCGATCACACGCATGTCGACCTGTTGAAAAAGGAGCTCGTCAATAAAGTCATAAAAGGAAGTGTTGATACTGAAAACATCATCATCACCAATGCAAGGCATTATGAGGCGCTGCAACAAGTTGCCACTTCACTCACCGATATAAAAAAAGGATTGGACGAAAAGATTCCCGGCGATCTTGTCGCACTTGACATACGAAGCTGTTTACATTATCTCGGTGAGATCACGGGTGAGATTAGCAACGAGGATATGCTCAATTACATCTTTAGTAAGTTTTGTATCGGAAAGTAACGCACCAAAAAGTTTGACAAGTTAGTAATACGGCATTTTTGAAGTCTTTTAGCCGCCAAGCTTGCGGTCGTCGGTATACACTTAAACAATGACATTTCAACATTGGTATCGGAATGTTAACGTTCGATCTGGGAGCGGTTTTAATTCTTCTGAACACTCAAGGTTTAATTAGTTTACTTTCGCACAAAATTCGGATTATGAATTACAAGGTGTATTTTGAAAACAACAAGGCTAGCCGGTGTGAACATGTAAAAGATATAAATGATATGGCGGATTTTGCAATAGTGGGCAA
>DASQJI010000320.1:0-24436 GCA_035631175.1 Parafilimonas sp. | reverse complement strand
ATAGGCAGTGTGGCAAGTATGGTGCAGAGAGCAGCCGCGTCACAGAAACGGATCAACGAGTTTCTTCACACGAAGCCTGTAATAATTGACCCGGTGAAGGCCGGACAAAAACACGCGCCGCTGCAGGGTGATATCATTTTTGAAAATGTTTCGTTCACCTATCCGAACACAGGCATACAGGCTCTAAAAAACATCTCCTTCCATGTAAGGACAGGAGAGAAGGTGATGATACTTGGGAAAACGGGCAGCGGCAAATCCACGATCGCCCAGTTGTTGCTGCGTTTTTATGATCCGGGCAGAGGACAAATCGTGGTAGGCGATCAGAACATCAGGTTTGTTTCACTGAAAGACCTGCGGAATTACATAAGCTATGTACCCCAGGATGTGTTTCTGTTCAGCGATACAGTTGCAAACAATATTCGATTCGGAATGCGCGGACAGAGTGAAGAAGAAATTGAGCAATTCGCTAAATATGCGGCGATACACAATGAGATATTATCGCTGGACAAGGGTTATCAAACTACGGTTGGAGAAAGGGGCGTTACCTTAAGCGGCGGTCAAAAGCAACGCGTGTCCATAGCAAGAGCGTTGTTGAAAAATGGATCTATCATGCTGTTCGATGACTGTCTCAGCGCCGTTGACGCGAAAACTGAAAATATGATCGTAAACAACCTGAACGAATTTTTGCGCAATAAAACAACGATCATCATCACCCACAGAATACTCTTGTCGATCCCTTTTGACAAGATCATCATTCTTGATGAGGGAGAAATAGTAGAGACCGGAACTCACGCCGAATTACTCTCGCGCGACGGGTATTATGCTGAACTTTACAACTTGCAATTGAGCGAAGAAGCGACCGTGAATTAATTTTCGGCAAAATCTGCCAAAATTTTGGTAATTGTAAAACAATATTATATTTGCTCTTGAAGCAAGTAACATTATTCACCAAAACAAATCAAAAGTGGCGTACGAAAATAACGACAAGAAAATGGAGAGTGTTTACAGTAAACGCATCAAAGCGGGGAAAAGGAGGACATATTTTTTTGATGTAAGGGCTACACGCGGCAATGATTACTATCTCACTATTACAGAAAGCCGTAAACGCTTCAATGACGGAGGTTACGACAGGCACAAGCTTTTTCTTTATAAAGAAGATTTCAATAAGTTTATCAAAGCGTTGAACGAGGCAGTTGATTATGTGAAAACCGAATTAATGCCTGATTTTGATTTCGATTCGTATAACCATGAATATACCGATGCAGCACCTGCAATCGATGGAACCGAAATTGAAATGGAAGTAGAAAACGTTGTAGAGGATGTTGAGGAAAATGTTGTTGTTGAGAACGTTGTGGCAAACGTTCCGGGTACTGACACTGCTCCCGAGGAAGTTGATAAATGGTAAACCAAAATATTCGCTCAGGAGGCTGTCTTTTCAGGCAGCCTTTTTAGTTTTTAGTATGTTTAATCATGAATTTCATGACTCTTCAAAACAACAAATAAAGCGTTCAGTCGTATATTTAATTGTCTGTATAAAACAAACCGAATGAAACTGATCCGTAATGCAGCCTGTTGCCTTTGTTTGATATGGTGCTTCAATGCGGCAAATGCCCAGCTTTATAAGATAACCCTCGATCAAAAAATCGGTAATGCATCGCTCATCGTTGAAGGGCAGGTAATTGACCAGCGCTCTTTCTGGAATCAGCAACATACTCTCATCTATACTTCAAATACGGTACAAGTGTTTAAGCTGTTTAAAGGAAACTTGGTTTCGAAGCAGGTGGAAGTGATAACGCAGGGAGGCAACGTGGGCGGAAAAGCTTTAGTGGTAAGCGATCTTTTGGAACTGAGAAAGGGCGATGTTGGTATGTTCTTCTGTTTGCAACATCAGAATAATTTAAGGTCGCCGTTTACAAACAACATTTTGTATGATGTCTTCAGCAGCGACCAGGGCTTCCTTCGATACAATTTAGAAAATCATCACGCGTACGCACCTTTTGCGGAGTATGATGATATTGAGTCGACGCTGTACCGGGTGGTGAAACAAAAAACCGGGCTTGCAGAAAAGATCATTGACACATCTTTCAACATAATGCACGCCGGCGTTAGCAGTAATGGAGTGGGCGGCACGCTTGCGACGATCACGTCATTCTCGCCAACCACTGTTCACGCAGGCGCATTAAACGATCCGGCGAACAATGTACTTACGATCAATGGCTCTGGTTTTGGCAGCAGCCCGTCCGGCTCGGCGGGCATTAATTTCAAAGATGCTAACAATGCGCACGTAACGCCCGATTATAAAATTTCATTTAACTCGCCATATATAATTTCATGGACCGATAGCAAGATAGTTGTAAACGTCCCCGACCGCGCAGGCACCGGTCTCTTTGCGGTTGTATTGAGCAACGGAACGTCAGTAAGTTCACCGTCTGATTTAAAGGTTTTTTTCGCTGTGCTCGATGCGCAATTCACCGTTGCGGTAGATGTGAACAAAGTAGGCGAGCCTCGCCTGATGAATACTAACGGATCGGGCGGATATACCTACCAGTACAGTAACAGCACGAAGGGCGGCGGCGTTGATTTCACCACGTCGCCTGCGAAGCAAACGTTTGAACGTGCGGTGGCTACCTGGAAAGAAATTGTAGGTGCGAACTTAACGCAGGGCGCTGCCACTGACCTGCAGTCAGTCGCCGACGATGACGTAAACCTTGTCTTATATGATAACAATAATACCGGCGTCGACCAAATGGCTGCCGGAGTACTGGAGACAACATATAGTTGGTTCTCCGCCTGTCAATCAGGACAAACATTGCTTACTCCTCAAAAAACGGGTTTTGATATTTTGATCAGGAACAATGGTGTGTCACTTGGCGCCGATGTATCGTTTGAAGAAGGCCCGTGTTTCCCGAATGTTGGCTCTTATGATCTCGAAATGATCATCCTTCATGAACTTGGCCACGCTTTGAACCTGAGTCATATCAATGATGATTATGAAGGCGGCGCAGGCGGAAACTACAATACTGTCAATCCTTCAAAACTCATGCATTATGCTATTCTTGATTTTGTTGACAGAAGATCGCCCGACGCATCTGCTTACCAGGGCGCATTGTACACGACTACACCGCAGGGAAATTCATATGGTAGTTGCGGATTATTTACGAGTGAGATGAGTCCGCTCTCGCGAAATGTGCCGCCAAACGATGAATGCCCTTCGTCTTTCCCGGCTTCACCGATCGCGCCTAATACAACTGTGATCTTCGATCTGACGCATGCCACTAGTAACAAATTTGCTGATCCTGCTTTTACACAGGTAAACTGCCAAAACACCGGCACCTCTGTTACCAACAATGCTTATTATGCCTTCATGAGTGGGACAAGAACCGACTTAACGCTGACGGTCTCCGACTATACGACTACCCCTCCTGCGCTAAGTTCCTGTAATGGACAAGGAGTGAGATTGGCGGTGTACGATGTATCCAGTTGTCCGGACGGGCAGAACTATCCGCAACCCGGCGCGTGTCTTAGTTTTAACAGCGATCGTGAAATTAGTATTAGCGGCCTTCAGCAAAACCATAAATACCTTTTGTATTTCGATGGTTTAAGAAACACGAAGGCTTCTTTCAGTGTTAAGTTCAATAGCGACAGCTCTTCACAAACGCCTACAACGATTGTCACTGTGTATCCAAATCCTGTTCCCAATGGCACGCTGACAGTGAAGCTTGAAAATGCCGCCGGCTCTGAGTATGAATATGCGCTGTTCGATATGATCGGCAAGCTCGTTACACAGGGAAGAGTTTCAGTTTCGCAATCAACACAAACTTTTACAATTCGGATGGATTCGTATGCCTCGGGCGTATATTTTTTAAAGCTTGTAGACGAAAATGGGAAAGAAGTATCGACCACTAAGATTTTGAAATAACGTCGTGAGGAACGCTCATCCAATATAAACATTGCGCCCGCGAAATGCGGCCTGGCTTGCCTGGCCGTAAAATTATGTTTCCTGTAACAGCAAACGTGTTGCAATCAGATAAGTTATTCGCATCATTTACGTTTTTACTGGAACGGTCTTTGGATAATACAGTAAAAAGCAATGCGCATTACCTTGTTGTGTAAGATCCTTATTGCAGGCGTATGTTCTTCAACTGCTTTGGCCTGCACTAACGCGCACAATGATCCGGCATTTGAATTCTATTACTATCCCGCCCGGAATGTTTATTATGATGTTTCGAACAGCAGGTACATCTACTCACTTAATGGGGGAAGAACATGGGATACACTTTATAAGAAAGGCGATGCCGGTGCCCCTACACTTGGGAGAAAAGAGATCATTTACAGCCGGGTTGCCAACCCCTGGGACAGTAACGAGGTTCATATTAATAGATACGGTGGATACTTACTCGATGTTCCAAGTATTGACAGTAACACAGCAGAAGCCATTGTGGTGTCAGAAAGAAAACCGGCGACAAAAGCCAAATCTGTTACTCCATCAACAGCGAACAATTCTGAGAATAATAAATCTGAAAAAAAACCGGGTTTTTTCAAAAGGCTTTTTGGAAAAAAACATTAATAGTTCGCATGAAAACGAAAACTTCCTTCTGGCAGCGAATGGGCTTTCATGAATGGTTTCTCAAGCGGGAAGCTGACAGTACATTGACAGAGCCACCCATTCTCACCCCCGACGATGTATACAAATTTGTTTTGCAAAAGTTTGAAGCATCTGTACGCGAGTTATCGTTTGCCAACAGGGTAGTGTTTTATCATGAATACATCGTTTGTTTTAATGAAGAAGACTATAATCAATTCACGCAAAATAAGAAAGGCATTTTTGGGCTCATCGTGCAGGAATCGGTCAAACAATTCTACAATATTTTAAGCCAGTATAAATTGCAGGGCAAAACCGTTTCGCCTGCAAGTAATAAATGGGTTTTCCGTTTTGTTTCACACCCGGAATACCAGCGTGGTGATAAAAGCCTCATTGGGAAGCTTATGCCGGGTGGCCAGCAACAGAAAGAGGAAAACGTGCGCATTACGTTCATACCCCGCCAAACAGGGATAGCAGAAACTTTTGACGTAAACCCCGAGATCCTGCAAGGGTTCACATTTTACAGCGAAGGATATTACGAAGTGCCATACGACGAAAATTTTGCTACGGACGATAAAGAACTTTCAGCTTCCGACACAACAGTGTTTGCGCGGCTGGAAACAATTATTCCTGATAAAGAGTTTGCCGGAAAAAAACTAGAATACTACATGAGAGAAAAAGATATCCTCGTTTCCGGTAAAGATGAAACTGGTGACAAACCAAACATTTTCCGAATTCCTTCAGATTGGGTTAACACGCCGCACTTACGCATACGATTTGATAAATCAGACAATAAATTTTACCTGGCATCCTTTGGTGAAAAGACGATCGTAAATGAAAATGAGATCGAGTTGAGTGATGTGAACGATCCGTCGTGGGTGCAATTACCGATCAATTCGCGCATTGTTTTGAATGGCATAGTTGGGGTAAACATTTTTAAATCGTGAGCATGGAAAATATGATCCTGTCATTGTCAGTGTTGTTGATATGCCTCCTGTTGCTTGTCGCCAATTTCAGGGATGTAAAGAAAACACACAGGAATGGCTGAAAATTTTTATGGCATCACTGACACCGGCAAAATGCGGGACAACAATGAGGACGCATTCATTGCTGAAAACGTTTTGCATGACCGCTACATAGCAGCGTGTGTTATTGACGGAGTGGGCGGATATGAAGGCGGCGAGATCGCGGCAACATTGGCACGCGAAGCGATACTGGATCATCTGAAAGATCCTTTTGAGGATGTTACGGGAACACTGAAAAAATCATTTGTCGCCGCAAATGAAAAAATTTATAAAGAAAAACACATTACCGGGCAGAATGGCCAAATGGCCTGCGTACTAACTCTCGCTCTCGCAGACATTTCTGAAAACAAGTTTTACTATGCTCATGTGGGTGATACAAGATTGTACCTGTTCAGAGATGATTCTCTTGTGAAAGTAACACATGATCACTCATTTGTCGGCTTTCTTGAAGACAGCGGACGTTTATCGGAAGAGGCGGCAATGCATCATCCGAAACGCAATGAGATAAACAAAGCGCTGGGCTTCGACCAAGTGGAGTTTTCCCAACCTGGTTATATTGAAACGGGTGAGTCGCCTTTTCTGCCCGGAGATATTATTTTATTATGCAGCGATGGCTTAAGCGATATGCTAAGCAATAAAGTCATCACTTCAATTTTAAGCAGTGACCAATCGCTGAAAGACAAATGCAGGTCATTGATCGGTGCGGCGAATGATGCAGGAGGCAAAGACAACATAACGGTTGTCCTCGTAGAAAATGACAAACTAAGACCTAGTCTTACAGCCACGCGTCCTGCCGCAAAAAAAAAAGAAGTCCAGGAGCAAGAGCCGGCGGTAAGAAACGAGCCGGAGATACCGGTCGATGATACGGAGGAAATTCAACCGCGTGGAAGAAGAAGCGCTGTTGTCATCCTGGCCATATTGTTGTTTTTATCGCTGGCAGCGTTGTCATGGTTCGTGTATCATGATTACCTCAGAAAACCAAAAGCTGTAATGCCTGCGCCTGCAACGGTGCACAATGTTGATACGGCGGGAATAAAATTATCTGACAGCATCAACAGGCCGGTAGCAAAAGAAATATATCTGAGCCGCATTTTCAGTCAACCGATTTATTTACATGATTCCATCGCCATCACACGCGACTCACTCACAATACACGGCGGCGGGATCAAAATTATTGCTGATTCAAATTACCGCGGTGCTGCTTTTATGCTGCCACAAAACTGTAAATATATTTTGATCGATAGCCTGGTACTAGAAAATTTCGCTACCGGTTTTATTGTACACAATACGGCACTTCACCTCAAAAACGTGCGGTTTACAAATTGCGATATTCCGGTAGCGCATCAAATTCATTTGCCCAACGATAAATCTGTCAGCGGCAAATTGGAAGACGGTTCATTTTCTTATCCTGATTCACAACAAGTCAAGCATTAACACAGATGGCTGCGAAGACTCAAAAGCGCGTAAATAGAAACACGGAAAGAATTTTTTTATTACTGATAACAGTGGTGATGGCGGTACTGTTTTATAAACTATACACGGTCATCAGTGGAGATTTTGCCGATGTGCCTGCCCGTTTGTCTAACGGAACGATGATGAATCTGAACGATCCAAAGCCCGGCCAGGCGATGAGAACGTTGTTACAAAAAGGCCGTTATTACCGCGATGGAAAAGACATTGATCTCATCAGTTCAACATTTGAAAAAGCGAGGCTTGCCGACACAGGGTCGATCGATAACATTGGCGACCTGAACAAGAAAAATTATAACGTAGATGAGAACACTGCTCTTCTGCACGGGGGCGAATCGTTTAAGAAAAGAGTGGCCGCAGAAAGGATCATCCTTGGCTTCACCGATGAGGATTCGATCTTGTTTGCGGACTTGAAAAAAAATCCGGCTGCAGTTCCCGCGACAAATAATTTGAGTATGGGCCGCTTCAACATCGGCGGCGTCGTTAGAACGGGTGCAGGGCAACCGGTTCCAAATGTTGTCGTTCGTGCTCAACTGATCCTTCCACAGGACAGCGTATACAGCAATAAAGTGGAAGAAGTCGCGGGAGAACTGGTTGATAACACAACCACCGTGAGAAAATTATATGCTGTCGACTCCCTTAAAAACACACAGCTTCAATCGTTGACGGCGTATGTGCAAACGGATGCAGCAGGCAATTTTTCTTTTATTGGTTTACCGGATAACAGAGCATATGAAGTGTTGCCCCTGCAACCCGGATTTAGCTTTGGTAACTCGCAGGGAACATCAGAACTGAAACAAAACGTTGCGTTTAGTTTTTACCAGGCACCGCATTCGCTGAAACTTTTTTCAACAAAAGATTTCAACACACTGAAGAAAGAAAAAGCGCTGATCGTCAGAACGCCTGAATATGTGAAGCAATGGTATTGGATAATCGTCGCAGCTTTTTTTGCCGGCTTCATCATAATACATCTTTTACTAAGTATTCGCTTTAAAGAAGCCGACCAGTTAATACTCCCCGTGGTGATGTTACTTACCGGCTTGTCGTTTCTCACACTCTTAAGTTTGCAGGATCCGCTCCGGGACTGGTTTCTTGCAAAAAGTACTTTGTTTTATTTCGCCTCTGGTGTTGCGGGAATTATCCTTTTAATGTTGTTCGACCTTCGGCGTTTCACCACCGATTCGTCTCTGTATCGTGTGTTCCTGTTTAAACGAATGAAACTCGCCGGAACGGGATGGCCGTGGGCCGTTATTGCTACCGGACTTCTTGCTCTGACGATCTTATTCGGAACTGGCCCTGAAGGCAGCGGCGTTAAAGTGAATTTGTTCGGTTTTCAGCCAAGTGAGATCGTCAAATATCTTATCGTGATCTTTCTAGCCGGCTTCTTTGCCACGAACGAAAAATTTATTTCCGCATATAATTCCTGGACACGCCGCTGGTATTTTTTCATATTCGCACTCGTTGCGATCCTTACCACGATCTTTCTCTTCCTGATCCTCGGAGACCTCGGTCCCGCAATGGTGTGTTGCTTTACATTTATTATCCTTTTTTCATTTTCGAGAGGCGATTTCATTCACATGGCGGGCGCTGTTGTCTTATACGTGCTTGCCGTTTGGATCCTGAAAGATGTTTGGATGGCAACGGGCATCGTTGCAGGCGTGCTGATTCTATACACTTTGCTGGCAAAGAAAAAGCTGAGCGAATCAACGCTTATGGCACTGGTGTTAATCGCTGCGTTCTTGTTGCTTGACAAGATTCCCTACATGGCGCAGTATTTTCCCGGCCCGATGCAACGGCTGATCGATAGAAAAGCAATTTGGCAGGATGCATGGAACAACGAGGTGTTTGGCGGCGACCAGGTCGCGAACGGAATTTGGGCGATGAGCAGTGGCGGCGTGACGGGTCAAGGTGCAGGCGAAGGTTTTGCAAAAACGATCCCTGAAGCGCACACTGATATGATCCTTCCATCAATGGGTGAAGAGTTTGGATGGGCAGGCATTGTTGCTGTGTTTATTTTGTTTTTGATATATCTGCACCGTTCCATTATAATCGGCAGGCATACAGGCCGACCGTTTTTATTTTATGTGTGTGCAGGCATCGGTGTAGCGAGCTTTGTTCAGTTCCTGCTTATAGCCGGCGGCTCAACAGGTGCCCTTCCATTGTCGGGTGTTGCGTTGCCGTTCATGAGTTACGGCGGCTCGTCGTTGATCGCAAATATGCTGGCTGCAGGATTTCTTTTGTCCGCGTCGCACATAGAAGGTTCACCGCCACAGATGAAATATATCTCGTTACAACAAGATAAAAATTTAATTCCTGCATTAATGGCTGCCTGTATGGGAATCGTGTTGCTTTCGATCAATGTCTCGCGTTATTTGTTTAACAACGAAAAATGGGTGGTGCAGCCTGCGTTGGTTGCCGACAGGAGTGGTGGAAGAATGTTTAGTTACAACCCGCGTATCAGCATTTTGATAAACAGGCTGCAGGCAGGCGATTTATTGGACAGGAAAGGCCTTATTCTCGCGACAAGTCACCCGGAAAGCATTAACAAGGAAATCGATTCCCTGCACGCACTTGGGATAGAACAAAGCGACATCGATGAACTTTTCTATAAACGGCTCGACCGTTATTATCCTTTCTCGCAGCAAATGTTTTTCTGGACCGGCGATGCAAACACCAACGTTTTTAACGGAGCTCCGAATGGTTATTTTGCGGAATATGCGCAGGCTCCGGAAATGCGCGGCTTCCCGATACCTGCCACCAAGTACACCGTCAGTGCAACACGATTTAAGGAAGATAAGTTTCTTCCGCAAACTTCAGTTGAGATGACGGTAGTAAAACGGGACTATAGCGCGCTGGCGCCGTTACTGCTTGCCGGGATCAACAGTAAAGAAGTGCAGGAATTCAGGCAACGAAACCGAGATGTACAATTGACCGTGGACGCGTCGCTTCAAACGCGGCTTCAAAATTCTTTACAAACAGATGATTCCCTCGTGAACAACAGGATATCGATCGTGGTGATGGAAGATAATACCGGCGACGTACTTGCCTCGGCGACATATCCTTTACCGCCTGTTGATGATTGGGATATGTTGAACCTCACGCCGATTCAACAAAATAAGTTGCCATATTGGATAACCGACAATGACCTTGGATTCACGATAGCAACGCAGCCGGGCTCGACCGCAAAAATGATCACAGCTCTCGCAGCATTCAACAAACTTGGTATCGATGCTGCGAAAAAAATTATTGTCGTTCATCCATGGGATCTCATCAGGACAACCGGACCTGAGCCTGACGAAGCAGGCAACATCACCATCGAACGAGCGATCGTACGATCAAATAACTCTTTCTTTATCCGGCTCGCTAACCAGGAACAATTACAGGAAGAAATGGGCACGCTCTATTTAAAATCGGGCATGTTCCTTCATGGAGTGGGAGGTTATTACTACAGCTACGATGGCACCAACATTGAACAACAAAATGAATGGAGAGAACTATGGAGAAAAACCGAATTCACGAGTGTAAAGCATTATGATCCAAACAACATCAGGAGAACGAGGGGCAGAGGAGTTTCAGGCATGGCCTGGGGCCAGGGCGAATTGATCGCAACCCCTGCATCCGTCGCACGCATCGCGGCTGGAATTGCAAACAACGGAATGATGGTCCCAAATCGTTTTGTAATGTCCGTCAATGGCCGCCCTTCAGCCATTAATAAAGGAGTTCCGCTTGCAAACGATTCCGCATACGCAAAACTGATGACACAGTATATGAAAGAACAGAGCGCGTCGAAGGTCTCAAAATTGGGAATTGCAGTCGCGGGCAAAACGGGCACGCCGGAACGAATACTCAAGAATGAAAGAATAAACGATGGATGGTATGTGTTCTTTGCCCCAAAACCAACGGGTCCTGGTCACATAGTCACCTGTATAAGGATCGAGAATTGTAAAGGCTCGAGTGTTGCGGTTAAGCTCGCGGGTAAGCATGTGGTCCCGGTGTTGCAACAGCTCGGTTATATCAAAGGCTTTGAAAATGAAACTAAACAAAAGAGACCTATCAATAAAACCAATGACAGGCCTGTTTTAATAAATGATTCTGTTAATATAGCCAGGTTGGCGGATTCAACGCGTTGAACATCTGATCTAAAGCAACGAAATTTGGACTGTTTATTGAATGTTTTAAACAAATAATTCCCCTATTAAGGCATAAAAAGCGTTTCTTCTTAACTGAACATACTATGCTCGATCTATTCAAACAGCAGAAAACAAAAGATGTAAAGCTTCTCCGCAGCTACATTCTCGATTTTATAAAAGACCAATTGAAAAAAACAGAGAGTGGTGAAGGCAGCAATATCCGCGGCCTGCAATTATATATTACATGCCCGGAAAGCGAGAAATATATTTACGCTTCTGCGGTATATCTCGAGCAGGAAGACCGGTTCAAAGAAGAAGAGGTACAGAAAATTGCTGACGATTTTGCCATTGCGTTACCAGAGCAGTGGAGCATGGACATCGTCTTTGCCCCGGAAGCTCCGCCGGAGGCAATTGCCGCAAGTGATGCAGATATTGCATTGTTCATATCAACCGAAAAACGACGTGCCATTCATAAGGAAAGATCAGCCTTAATAAAGGTGCTGGAAGGCGAAGCGGAACACGAAAGCTATATTATTCATTCATCAACCAGGAAGATCAATATTGGAAGAGAAAATAAAGTGCATACACCTGACGGGTTTTATCGCGAAAACGAAATTGCGTTTCCTGGCAACAGCGCTAATAAAAGCAACAGGTCGATCAGCCGCCAACATGCACACATTGAATGGAACGAAGATGCTTCAGCATTTTTTTTATTTGCTGACGACGGAGGAATTCCGCCATTGAATAAAATCAAAGTGCGTACCGCCGACGGGAATCTTGTAAAGTTGCTTACAACTGAAATAGGATATCAGCTTCATGAGGGGGACCAGGTTATACTGGGCGAGTCTGCTTTAATTCAATTTGGCTATGTGGAAGAAGACAACCCATCGCTGAAATGAGCCGGATCTTTACAATAACAACGGGTTTGGAAAATATGGGTGCGCTGAAAACCGGCGGCCAGGGATCCGTTTACAAAGGGCGCCGCGTTGGCGAAATTATTACTGCTATCAAATTGTTGCCAACACCAATCTACAGCGAGACAGGTGATGATAAGAATTTTACACATTTTCAAAATGAAGTTCAGAAGCTTAAGAAAGTAAACGAAGAGCCGAACCCCAACGTCGTAAAAATTCTGAGTTCCGGGATCACAGAGACTGGAAATTTTCCTTTCATTGAAATGGAATTTATTGAAGGTCCTGACCTGGAAGAATTACTAAGGCCACCAAACGACTCGATCTTCACCATCAAAGAAACTTTGAAAGTCGCTGATCATTTATCCAACGCATTGGCACATTGCCATCGCGCGAATGTGAAACATGGCGATATAAAAAGCAATAATGTAAAATTCAACCTGCACACGGGCAATTATGTTTTGCTTGATTTCGGACTTGCCATTATGAGTGATGAGGAAAGGCGCACAAGCCTGAGACATGCGGGCGCTATTGAATTCATGGCTCCTGAACAGAATGAGGGCCGAATGTATTTTGAAACTGACGTGTACAGTTTTGGCGTTATTATGTTCGAGTTGCTCGCGGGTATTGTCCCATTTCCGTTAAGAGATAAGGGAGAGACCGCACGAAATGCCGTGATGCTTGCGCACATGGAGACGCCTCCGCCAAATCTTTTTTCCTTAAGGGGAAAAGCCTTGCCTGCACGATGGAGCGACTCAAAAAAAGAAGCGGAGATGCAGGTACCGGAATGGATGTTCAGCATGGTGTACCGTTGTCTTGAAAAAAAACCGGCGGCGCGCTTCGCGAGCGGAATGGCCTTGCATGATTATATCTGTCAAAACAATGTGTGGACTGCTGCAAAAGCAAACAGCAGCGAACAAGTGAGCTTGCTGGAAGAAGAAAATAAACGATTGCTGCGCGAAAACCGGGAAATGCAGGAAGAATTATTTCGCTATCGCAAACAGGCGAAGAAAGGTGATGCAATTTCGATAAAAACAAATTCCACTTTAATTCAGGATGGCGAACCAGGTGTAAAAAACGCAACGCAGCCGACTAAAAAAAAATATTTTTCCGGCAAAACATTTTTTTGGGTTGTACTCGGATTATTTGTCCTGATCGTTTTTGTGTTTGCGATGGTTAACGGAACGAAGCAGCCCGGCAGCTCACAAAACAAGACCTTGATCAAGGCTGATACTGTAACAAAGCTAACCGAAGAAGAGCAAAATGCGATCACTGTGCAACTCGAGAATGCGAAGCAGCTTCTGCGTGAAAACAGGAAAGACGAAGCATTGGATGTCTATCAACAACTCGTACAACAAAACGTTCCGCAGGCGATGTTTCAATATGCGAACCTCGCGCTGCAGAATAAAAACTCAAAGATCAACTGTAGTGAGGCGTTTGACCTTCTGACGAAGGCAAGCGAAAGAGATTACCTCCCGGCCAAGACAGCTCTTGGATTTTTGTATTCCTTCGCGAATGACGACCAGTTAATGAAAGAACATAGTTACTATGCGCGTTGTGTTTTCACAAAGGATGTTTATCGTGGCGCTCATTTGTTGATGGAGGCCGCCATCGAGGGCGACTCAACAGCAGCGTACTGGCTTGATAAGCTCGATCAACAACAATAAAGTAAGGCATAAAAGCCTCTGCGCAGCTCTAACTTTCTCAGTGCCGCCCGTCAGTTTTAATGAGCATAGAAAACATTAGATTTGAAGCAGATGAAACTGTTTCAATTTGCATGAAGAAACTGCTCAGAAAAATAGTCGTTCATGATCACAGGCGTTCAAAAAAAGAACCATATAGCCGATATCGCATTGCAAAGCAGATAAAGCAGCTTCGACGCGATATTTGGAACAATACCAGGAGTTTCTTTTTCGTCACGGCGGGAATCTTCTCCGCTGCATTTGGGCTCAAAGGTTTTCTTCTTCCAAACAACTTCATTGATGGCGGAGCGACCGGTATCTCACTGTTGATCGCCGAGGTAAGCGGCGTTTCTATTTCGATCCTGCTACTGCTGGTGAACATTCCGTTCGTGTTGCTGGGGTATAAGGCTATCGGAAAGCAGTTCGCGATACGAACAATGCTCGCTATAACAGGGCTCGCTGTTTGCGTGGCTCTTGTTCAATTCCCTGATGTGACGGATGAGAAACTGCTGGTATCGGTTTTTGGCGGATTTTTTTTGGGCGCCGGTATAGGCCTTTCGATCCGTGGCGGCGCTGTAATGGATGGAACGGAAGTACTGGCGATTTTCTTGAGCAGGAAATTGCAAACAACCATCGGCGACATCATCATACTCGTCAACATTGTAGTATTTTCCGTCGCGGCTTATTTACTTTCCGTTGACACTGCTTTGTATTCGATAATCACTTATCTCGCTGCGTCAAGAACTTTGGATTTCGTAATAGAAGGAATTGAAGAGTACATGGGTGTCACGATAATTTCAGTGCACACAGAGCAAATCAGGCAAATGATCATCGATGTGATGGGCAGAGGAGTCACAGTGTACACGGGCAAGCGCGGATATGGAAAAAGCGGCGAAGTGAAAGAACGCGATATCATATTTACCGTGATCACTCGTCTTGAACTCAGTAAGCTGAACAACGAGATCGAAAAAATAGACAGGAATGCTTTTATTGTAATGAGCAGTATTAGAGATACGAGAGGAGGAATGATAAAAAAGCGGCCGCTGAAGCATTAAGATAATGGGATATTGGGTAATTGGGACATTGGGTCGACTAATCACCCAATAGCCTAATAAACCAATAAACTAATAAACGAACTCCTTCTCTTCGACTTCTTTCAGTTCGGTTCTATAGCCGATCTTTTTTTGCCCAATCATTAAAATTAAAAATGCAGATAAAGAGCAGCCACCCATTACTGCGGTCATAGGCAATGAAGTGCCGTTTGCCAGTACACTCACCAACGCCGAAGAAAGCGTTCCGGTGATCATTTGAATTCCGCCCATGAGCGCCGACGCCGTGCCTGCATTTTTGCTGAAGGGTGCCAAACACAGAGCTGACGCATTTGGAAATGTAAATCCCTGGCAGCATAGAAAGATGAATATGCCGATGATCATTGCGTAAACATTCCAGATATTGAATACAGCGCCAAGAAGTAGAATGATCCCGGTTATCGCCTGGCAGAGCAAGGCGACGCGAATGATTTCACTGCTTTCAAAATTTCGCAGCAAGAGGCTGTTCACCTGGCTTGATGCGATCAGTCCTGCAGCAATGATGGCGAAGATCCATCCAAATTGCTGTTCAGTCACTTTATACAACTGCATGAACACATATGCCGAGCCAGACACGTATGCGTACAAACCTGAAGCTGCGATGGACCCCGTGAGTGCATAAGTAAGGAATTGTGGATTTTTAAACACCGCCAAAAAACTTCTGACGATGGGTTTCGGTTTCAACGATAAACTTTTATCCGCTGGTCTGCCGGCTGGTAAAACAAAATGCATGAGCGCCAGGATCAAAGCGGAAAAAACGGTCAACACAACAAAAATATACTGCCAGCCAAGATGTGCTGTCACATAACCGCCCGACGTGGGTGCAACGATCGGCGACACGGCGATCACAAGCATGAGCAGCGAAAATATCTTTGCAATTTCGTGCACAGGGAAAATATCGCGCACATAAGCGCGAGCGGCGACCATTCCAACGCAACCGCCCAACCCCTGGAATAACCTTAACACGATCAGCATATGCACAGACGTGGCGAAGACGCACCATAACGAAGCAAGAAAATATAAACTGATCCCTGCGTACAACGGAGGCCTGCGGCCAAAGCGGTCGAGCAGCGGTCCATACAAAAATTGTCCGAACGAGATACCGATAAAAAAGCTTGACAACGAAAGCGCGACTTGCGGCACCGTTGTGTGCAATGCCGCTGCAATGGCAGGAAAACCGGGCAGGTACATATCGATTGAAAAAGGGCCGATTGCAGAAAGCAATCCCAATACCAGGATCGTAAAAAATTTTTGCTTGCCTTTCATTGATTTTGTTGGTTGTAAAATTATGCCAGATCACGGCATAACGTGAATAACAATCGTTTGTATTTCATCGCAAACTGGTTGATCTTTATTTTTTTTGCCACTCGTCAGGACATCGTTACAGTTCACGTAAATTAACGGTCGAGGGGGAGCTTGTCACTCGAATTTTGAAGGCATCGGCTTGTAACATTTTTTTTACGATCGCGTTATTAATAAAATCTACACATGAGAATCCATGCTGCATTATTCCTGGCCTTTTTAATGACTACTTTTTGCAGCCTGTCTCAAACGAATAGTACGCCACGTATTCTGGAAGCAAAGCGCATGTCAGGAATGATAAAGATCGATGGTCTTTTGGATGACGAGGCATGGAAAGATGCAGCGGTAATGACCGGGCTGGTGGAATTCAGACCGAAAATTGGCGCTTTGGAAGATCCGGCAAACAGGACAGTTTCTTACCTGATGTACAACGATGAGGGAATTTATTTTGGTGGATTTTGTTATGAACGAACGAGAGACAGCATTTCTACTGAGCTGAAAGGGCGCGATGGTTATGGAGCGAATGATTACATCGGAATTATTTTCGACACCTATAATGATAAACTAAACGGATTCGAATATTTTGTGACGCCGCTCAACGAACAATGGGATGCCAAGATGAATCCGCCAAGTATGATGTCTGACATGGAGGATTTTAGCTGGAACGCGGTTTGGAGCAGCGGAGCGGTCATCACTGATAGCGGCTGGAGCTTTGAAATGTTTATTCCTTTTTCGGCGATACGATTTGGCAAAAAAGACGTACAGGATTGGGGTTTCAACATAACGCGCAGGCGCCGCAAAACCGAGCAACAATATACATGGAACCCAATCGATCCAAACGTAAATGGTTTTCTCACGCAGGAAGCGATCTGGAAAGGACTTTCAAACATTAAACCGCCGTTGCGTTTGCAGTTCTCACCTTATTTTTCTGTATATGCCAATCATTACCCATACAACAATCCTGATTTGGATAACTGGTCCAGCCAGGTTAATGGAGGCATGGATGTAAAGTATGGTATCAACCAGGCGTTCACGCTCGACGCAACGCTTATCCCGGATTTCGGCCAGGTTCAAAGCGACAACCAGGTACTTAATCTTACGCCTTTTGAAGTGAAGTATAACGAGAACCGGCCATTCTTTACCGAAGGGACCGAACTCTTCAGCAAAGGCGACTTATTTTATTCACGGCGCATCGGCGGTGAGCCGATTCATATGTACGACGTCTATGATGAGATCGACAGCAATGAAACCGTTATAAAAAATCCAACGGAATCAAAACTTATAAATGCAACAAAGATCTCAGGAAGAACACAGGGTGGCCTAGGCATTGGCTATTTGAATTCCATCACCAGCCCGCAATATGCAACCGTTGAAAACATCAATAACAAAGAGCAACGAAAAATACTTACAAACCCGCTGACGAATTACAATGTGTTGGTGTTGGATCAAACATTAGAGCATAACTCAAGTGTGTCGTTTGTAAATACGAGTGTGTGGCGTTCCGGCTCTGATTACGATGCGAATGTTAGTGCCGGTTTGTTCGAACTGAATGATAAAAAGAACACGTACAATCTGGGCGGAAAGTTTGCGGTCAGCAATCTTGTGAATTATTTGCCAGACGGGAAAACGCAAACGGGACTTAGCCATGAGCTGCATGTTCAAAAAACCAGCGGACGTTACAACTTTATGCTTTCGCAGGAAAGAACAGATACAAAATTTACGAGTGATGATCTTGGCTATTTTACCAACAACAATTACATCAACCACTATTTGTGGATGGGCTACAAATGGACAGAGCCAAGGAGTTGGTACAACAGGATCAATATAAACTTCAATCAAAATATTGGTTTCCTGTCTAAAAAGATCGAACCGATAGACGAGACGTACCAGTTCGCGAGGTTCAACGTGAACGCCAATGTGCAAAGCAAGAAACTATGGTTCCTGGGAGTGTTTTCCGGCTATAGTTTTAAGCAAAACGATTTTTATGAACCAAGGACGACCGGTTGGTTTTTTAAAAAAGGTTCTTCGATCGATTTTGGTTCATGGTTTGAAAGCAATGACAGTAAGAAGTACAGTTACAACGTCCAGTTGTTCACACATAAATATCTTGATTTTTATGACGGTTTTTATCTGGACCTGGAGTTTACGCACAGCTACAGGTTTGGTAATAAATTGTCAGTTTCCCAGACCATACAATATAATCCTTCGTACAATAATGTTGGCTATGTATATGTTGACGGAAGCGCTGACATAGATTTTGCAAAGCGAAAAGTGAACACCATCGAGCAGGTCGTGAACGTAAAATATAATTTCAACAACAAGATGGGTATTACTTTCAGGGCGAGGCACTATGTAAGTTCGGTTGACAATAAAGAATTCTTTTTACTGCAGCGTGATGGCACCCTTTTGCCACACCCGGATTTTCACCCCCAGGTAAACCAGAACGTAAATTATTTCAATATCGACATGGTTTACACCTGGGAATTTGCACCGGGCAGCTTCTTAAACATCGTTTGGAAAAATGCAGCGCAAAATGATACCAACCAGGTGGAAGAACACTATTTTAAAAACCTTTCAAACACGATCGACGGCGCCGGAAACAATAATGTTTCACTTAAGGTAATTTACTTTCTTGACTATTTGAGGCTGCAACGCGGTCGCAAAAGCTCTTAGTTGTACTGTAAAATTGAGCCCAAACAATTGCATCTTTCAGTTTTATATGCAATCGTGATGGAAACAAATCGGCAAATTTGGAGATCTTTTTATCAGCTTTTATTTCATCCCAAAGAAATATTTAGGTAATGGCAGGCTACTCACAAACTCCCCTCGCTAAAAAACTCGGCATTAAAGAAGGTTTCATAATAAGATACGTTAATGCACCTGCTTATTATTTTAAATTATTCTCTCATTTGCCGCAAGACATAACTGTTTCGGACGACAAGAGTATTAAAAAAAATTTCATCCATGTTTTTGTGCAGAACGCAAAAGAGCTCGAGTCAATTATACCGAAAGTAAAAAATGAAATAGAAGAGAATGGAATGATCTGGATATCGTGGTACAAGAAGGCGTCAAAAATCACAACGGATGTTACCGAAGACCTCGTGCGAAAAATTGCTTTGCAAAATGGCCTGGTAGACGTAAAAGTCTGTGCCATTGACGATGTGTGGTCCGCCCTTAAGTTGGTCATTCCGGTGAAAAACCGCAATTCTAAATAATACGACGAGATATTTATTTGAGCTTAATGAATTTTCCCTCGTGGTTCAATGAATACACTGATGGTTTTTGTTTCGACTCACCATTGCCTTCATCGGCTTTGTCAAAAACAGTAATTAAGTTATTGTTTATTTCTGAAAGGACGGTTGAGAAACCTTCCGAATTATCATAATAAACCTGCAAGTGATCGATGAGGGTATTATTTAAATCATAGCACGCCACCCAAATTATATTTTCCTCCAGGTATTCGCCTCCGAGCAGGATGGCTTTTAATCGAGGCGCCCAAAAAAAAGTGTCAAAGCGATGGTATTTGAATTCATCTGTTGCAACAGTATCCATTATACGAATCGAAAACGATTTCATTTCTGTGCCCGTCAGCATCTTCGATTTGCTTAGTCTTTGCCCCACACTTTTTTCCAGGATCACACGTTCCAAAAACACCGGGTCATTCGAGTTATCGTTCGCAGTAACTGCTTCGTTAGATGCAATAGAACTATCGCTTTTACGGGAATCGCTGTCAATGCTTTTTTCGCTCCAGGTATTGCAGGATGAACAGGCCGCTTAATAATAAAACGCACGCTGCGGGTAAACCGCCCTTCCTTATGTTCAATTGTGATTTAATCGGCTTGTGTAAGATCTCTTTTTTTTCGTGTGAACCAAAGGTACATCGGCACACCAGTAAGCATAAGTGCCGCACCGATGGCTGCTTCGCGCGGTCTGCTAAAGATCGTATTGAAAAGCAAAGCGACGCAGAAGAGAACTACTATCGCGGGAATAACGGGATATCCCCATACTTTATATGGACGAGGCGCGTCCGGCATTTTTTTGCGCAATATGAAAACACCAAGAGTCGTTGCGCCGTAGTAAATGAACACCGCAAAAATTATCATGTCGGTTAGCTGATCGAATGTGCCGGACAATACGAGGATGCACGCCCATATTCCCTGGGCGAGCAAAGAGTTGACCGGCGCCTGTTTTTCATTCAACTTCGTGGCATTTTGGAAAAATAAGCCTTGCCTCGCCATCGCGAAATAAGTGCGGCAACTTGTGAGTATGGTTGCATTACAACAACCCAGCGTGGTAACAGCTATCAAAGTAGAAATAAATAAAGCGCCGCCCTGCCCCCAAAATGTTTTCACTGCTTCTATAGCTGCGATCTTATTGCCTGAGTTATATACGTCTTCCAGTTGTGGGATCGACAATAAAGTAAGATAGGTAGTATTAACCAGGAGATAAAGCGTTATGATGGCCAACATTCCGATTACGAGGCCACGAGGCAAATTTCTTTTTGCGTCCTTTATTTCACCTCCTACATAGCCTACTGAAGCCCATCCCTGGTAAGCCCAAAAGGCAGCAAGCATTGCGGTGAACGCGCCGCTTACCGTCACCGGGTTTGTGGGGGATGTTTGCATATTAATGCGGGTAAAACTCGACGCACCGCTCGTTAACCCAAATGCGATGATCATGAAAATGCTTGCAAAGACAAGCAACAGAATTGTCATACTAAAGCCCGCGCCCGTTTTTATTCCTTTCGTGTTGATCCAGGTAAGCAGGATGATAAGTATGATGGCAACCAGCTTTACGCTGAGATCCGCAAACGGATAAAATACACCAGCGATACTTACGTCTGCAAGGTTTGGAAGTAGTGCGGGAAAATGTATCATGCTGTTGAGAGATTCAGCAAATACATATGCTAAGGCTGAGATAGCTGCAGTTTGTATTACAGTGAACAACGACCATCCAAACAAAAATGCGAAAAACTTGTTGTAGATTTTTTGATAGTATGCATATTCACCTCCCGTGTCAGCAAGCAACCCGGCAACTTCTGCATTACATAACGCACCAAGTAAACTAATGATGCCTGCTATGATCCAGCATATCAGCACCCACCCGCTCGAATGCAATTCGGCAGTCATCGGAGCAACTTTTTTATACACACCCGAACCAATAATATTTCCGATCACTACTACTACGACCAGGCGTAAACCGAGCGACCTGTTAAGTTGGGATGTACTCATTTGTTTTGATTTTGGTTCGATGAGCGACAAATAAAATGAAACCCGACGAATATAGCTAATTTAGTTTCTGACATGCGGCGATGAAAATAGAAGACACATCTGTCAAACATATATTCTTCTACTTTTACTAAAATTTATTTTTTGGATACAAGAAGAGAGTTCTTAAAAAAAGCTGCTTTGCTTTCCGGCGCTACCAGTTTCTCTGCATTACCCCTTTCGATTCAAAGGGCACTTGCGATCGATCCAGCCCTCGGCAGTACATACCTCGATGCTGAGCATGTTGTTTTGCTGATGCAGGAAAATCGTTCATTCGATCATGCATACGGCACGCTGCAGGGCGTTCGTGGTTTCAATGATCCGCGGGCGATCAGGTTACCGAACAACAACTTAGTGTGGCTGCAAACAAATGAAGCAGGAGAAACATACTTGCCGTTTCGACTCGACATCAAACAAACAAAGATCACGTGGATGGGCTCATTGCCGCACACCTGGACTGACCAGGTTGATGCGAGGAATAATGGCAAATACGACCGGTGGCTTCACGTAAAGAAGCCGTGGGAAGATGCGTATGCACATATGCCTTTGACAATGGGTTATTACACACGTGAAGACATTCCTTTTTATTATGCATTAGCGGATGCATTCACGATATGTGATCAGCATTTCTGCTCGTCATTAACCGGCACCACTCCAAACCGCCTTCATTTCTGGACGGGAACGATTCGTGAAGAACAAAATGAGAATTCGAAGGCAAATGTTTGGAATGGCGATGCCGATCATTACACTATGGTGAGTTGGAAAACTTTTCCTGAGAGGCTTGAAGAAAACGGAATCTCGTGGAAGATCTATCAAAACGACATCGGCGCCCCCGGTATTTATTCCGATGATGAAGATGTTTGGCTTTCAAATTTCGGCGACAACCCCATAGAATATTTCACGCAATACAACGTAAAACTTTCGCAACGGTACATCGATTATTTGCAGAAGGCAGTCAAAACGTTACCCGGCGAGATCAATGAGCTTGAATCAAAGCTGCAATCAGCAACCGGTGAAGATGCAGAACAGTTGAAGAAAAACATTGACGATAAGAAAGCAACTCTCAGCAGGGCAGAAGAGGAGCGAAAGGTTCTTTCAAGAGAAAAATATGAGCAGTTATCACCTCACGAAAAAGCATTGCACGAAAAAGCATTTACGTCAAATAAGACTGCTCCATTTTTTTATGAACTTGAATCTTTGCAATATGAGGACGGAGGCGTTCAGCGCGAAGTGCAAGTTCCCAAGGGGGACATTTTTTATCAATTCAGAAAGGATGTAAAAACCGGAAACCTGCCAACAGTCTCCTGGCTTGTGGCGCCGGAAAATTTTTCTGATCATCCGAGTGCTGCGTGGTTTGGGGCGTGGTATATTTCTGAGGCGCTCGACATACTCACTCAAAATCCGGAAGTATGGAAGAAGACGATCTTTATCGTAACGTATGACGAGAACGATGGATACTTTGATCATGTACCTCCTTTTGTTGCACCGAATTTGCACAAACAAGACACGGGCAAAACTTCCGGCATAGATACGAGCGTTGATTTCGTGACCATCGACCAGGAGCGCAGAAAGAAAGATACGCCCGAAGAAGATATGCGTGAGAGTTCGATCGGGCTTGGTTATCGTGTTCCCCTGTTAGTTGTGTCTCCCTGGACGCGGGGAGGTTTCGTTTGCTCGCAAGTTTTTGATCTCACATCTTCACTGCAATTTCTTGAAAAATTTCTCAGTCATAAAACCGGAAAAAAGATCGAAGAGCCAAACATCAGCGCTTGGCGACGGGCAATATGTGGTGACCTTAGTTCTGTATTCAGGCAATACAACGGAGAAAAGATAGCGGCTCCTGATTTTATCGACAGAGATCCATTCATTGAATCAATTCATAAGGCAAAATTTAAAAAGGAACCTGCTGATTATCGCGTATTGTCGGATAACGAAATTGCCGAGGTAAATCATAACGCGCATCTATCTGCTCTAATTCCGGCACAGGAAAAGGGAACGCGGCCGTCCACGCGCCTTCCTTACGAGTTGTACGTTGATAGCAAATCAGACACAAACAAAAAGAGTTTGCAAATTGTATTTACAGCAGGAAAAAAAATATTTGGCGCGTCGGCAGCCGGCTCCCCGTTTGTTGTTTATAACCGTCGTAAATATTTGGGCGATGTTATGAGAGAGTGGTCATACGCTGTAAGCCCTGGCTCAACTATTACTGATGAATGGATGATCGAAAACTTCGACGGCGGCATATATCATTTCTCCGTCTACGGTCCGAACGGATTTTATCGCGAGTTCAAAGGCGATATGCATGATCCCTCAATTGATGTGATTTGTGCTTACGAACAAAGCGGTGAAAAGCTTAGCGGCAATGTGCAATTCTTGTTTGCCAATAATTCTAAAGAGAAAACCGAAGTGGAAATTGTTGATAACTCGTACAAAACGGGCACACGAACACTCATTGTTGATGCGAGCTCGACAAAAAGTATAGTACTCGATCTAAATAAAAATTCTAACTGGTATGATTTCAGTGTGAAAGTCAAAGGCAATGACACATTTGAAAAAAGATATGCGGGGCACGTTGAGGTTGGAAAAGAAAGCCGCACCGACCCGTTGATGGGACGTGTGATCGGTTGAAAGAATTAAAAAAATTGAGATGCCTCGCTGAAAAAAATAGGACAGCCGCGGCGCGGTATGGATCTTGATTGGTTTCTTCCGGCATACCTGATAAATTAAAAGCCGCCTCGCATTCGAGACGGCTTTTAATATGTTACGTCAGTTAAAACCTTTTCGAGCCACTATTCAAATCTTAGGTCAAGGCCTAAACCTCTAAGCTCATGCACGAGCACATTGAAGGACTCGGGCACACCTGCTTTTGAAATATTATCACCCTTTACAATAGCCTCATAAGTTTTTGCGCGGCCGATAATATCATCTGATTTTATTGTCAGCAATTCCTGCAGAATGTTTGCTGCACCATACGCTTCG
>DASQJI010000319.1:0-2717 GCA_035631175.1 Parafilimonas sp. | reverse complement strand
TTGAAAAGCCTGCGATCGGGGACGATGATGTGCTGCTTGAAGTAGCGAACGTAGGCGTTTGCGGCAGCGACCTCCATCAATGGACAGCCGATCACAGCTGGCCAGTAAATTATCCGGTTGTGCTAGGCCATGAATTCGGCGGATATATTGCTGACGTTGGTAAGCATGTAACAAACTGGAAAGCCGGAGATAAAGTTGTTAGTGAAACCGCCGCTGTCATCAATCCGAACAATCCACTTTCAAAGGCAGGTTTATATAATTTAGATCCTGATCGAAAAGGTTTTGGCTATGGCGTCAACGGAGCTATGACGAAATACGTAAAAGTACCTGCAAGATGTTTGCATCGCGTTCCCGATCATCTTTCTTTCGAGCAAGCCTGCCTAACTGAACCATGCTGTGTTGCCTACAACGCTGTGGTCAGTAATTCAAGAATACAACCGGGAGATCGCGTAATTGTTTTGGGCCCGGGCACGATCGGCATTCTCTGCGCAGCAGTTGCAAAATTATGCGGAGCGGACGTGGCGGTTACCGGTCTTGAGGCGGACAGGCAAAGGCTTGAAGTTGCGCGACAGTATGGTTGCGATGTCATTGTGGGCGATGCAACCGAATGGGCAAAAAAGCGTGATGGCTTAGGCGCAGATTCTGTGATTGATGCAGCGGGCACGAGCATCACACTCAAGATCGCTCTCGATCTTGTGCGACCGAACGGCCACATAACAAAAGTTGGATGGGGGCCTCAGCCACTTGGATTTTCTCTTGATCCGCTGGTTCAAAAAAATGTAACACTGCAAGGCAGTTTCAGTCACAACTGGCCGATCTGGGAAAGAGTTATTGCGTTGCTCGCAAGTGGTCAATTGGATGTAAAGCCGATCATCGGCGGTGTATGGCCGATTACAGAATGGTACGACGCGTTCACAAAAATGCATCACGGTGAGGTTGTAAAAAGCGTTTTAAAACCTGTGTGATCATGCAACTGGAAAATAAAGTAGTTATCGTTACGGGCAGTACGACAGGCATTGGTAAAGCGATTGCGATACGTTGCGTTGCTGAAGGGGCATGGGTGGTGGTCACAGGTTTGGAAGAAGATTGGGGCAACGATGTGATGAATGAACTCGGCACCGAACGTGCCGTGTTGCATATCGCCGATATAAGCGATGATGATACCCCGCAAATTCTCGTTGACCGGGCTATTAAAACATTTGGCGGGCTGGATGCAATTGTAAATAATGCGGCGATCGTTGCATCGTCGAATCTTCAAACAACAGATAAAAACTTTTTACGCAGATTGCTTGAAGTGAACACGGTCGCGCCATTCGCTTTGATAAAGGCGGCGTTGCCGCACCTGGAAAAACAACACGGATGCGTTCTCAATATAGGTTCTGTAAACGCTTATAGTGGTGAACCTAATCTTTTTGCGTACAGCGTTTCAAAGGGTGCACTGACCACGATGACAAGAAACCTTGGAGACACATTATTCAGGGAAAATGGTGTGCGTGTTAATCAAATTAATCCGGGGTGGGTTCTTACAGAAACTGAAGTCGAAAGAAAGAAAAAACATGGACTGGCCGACGATTGGTATAAAGATCTTCCATCCGTGTATGCGCCTGCGGGAAGAATTTTAAAGCCATCCGAAATTGCCGCTGCCGCTGTTTTTTTGTTGAGTGATGAGTGTGGGCCGGTAAGCGGGCAGGTGATGGATCTCGAGCAGTATCCGTTCATTGGCCGCAATCCACCGAAGGATCAAACAACTATAAAATAAACTGAAAACAAAAAGTGACAGTTGACGCTTGACGGTTGACAGTAGTCTCAAGCTTAAACCGCGATCCGTCATCTGCCATCTGTTAACGGTCATCAGTCATCATGCCCAGGTTAGCTGTCTTTCCAAAAGCGTTCATGCATGCCTTATGCAAGGACGGAAGCATGAAATTGAGCGAGTGGATCAAGCTCGCTTCAAAACTTGATGTGGATGGGCTCGAATGGTATGCAGGATTTTTGGAAATGAACGATGAAAAGAATTGGACAAGCTTTCGTGCAATGGCAGAAGATCAGGGCAAAGTAATTCCGATGGTGTGTTGCTCACCCGATTTCACACATCCTGATAGGAAATTTCGGGAACAGGAGATCGGGAAAGAAAAAAGATGGATCGACATGACTTATGCACTCGGCGGTTCCTATTGCCGTGTGCTCTCAGGACAGAGGCGGCCGCAACTTTCTATTGACGAAGGCGTACGATTAGCCGCAGATTGCATTGAAGAATGTTTGTCGTACGCGCAGGAAAGAAACATCACGCTTATTTTAGAGAATCATTATAAAGACGATTTTTGGATCTATCCCGAATTTGCGCAAAAGACAGACGTTTTTTGCAAACTCGCCGACAGCATTCATGATTCTTTTTTCGGGATAAACTATGATCCCAGCAACGCATATTTAGCCGGCGAAGATCCAATCGATTTATTAAAAAGAGTTTCTGATCGAGTAGTGACGATGCATGCAAGTGACCGTTATTTGAAAGAAGGAACAATTGAAGATCTGCGGCGTGAGGAGCACAGTGCGGGCTATGCAAAGCGTCTCGCGCACGGAGAGATCGGAAAAGGTTTAAACGATTACGATGCGATCTTTTCTGAGTTAAAAAAAGTTGGCTTCAATAACTGGATCAGTATTGAAGACGGCGTTGAAGGCATGGAGCAGTTGGAAAGAAGTGTTTCATTCCTTCGCAG
>DASQJI010000318.1:0-3368 GCA_035631175.1 Parafilimonas sp. | reverse complement strand
TGAAAACACTTTTCTGTGTTTGTCTCAATAACACGCCCTCCCGAATATCACCATGAGTTGAATAAAATTGTTTTCCTATCTTCATCCCGGATGCTGCCATAATTATTTTATATTTATTACAGTTATGAGTCAGTCTTCTTCGGCGGCATTACAGGAATTCAAAAATCATGTTGGATTAAAATTCCAACTCTACAACAGTTTATTTACTTCTCTTCCATTTCACCGGATAGAAAAAACAGGTGTGCTTCTCTCGTTGTTTCTGTTGCAATGTGAAGAAGGCTTCAACAAGCAGAAGAGTCCCGCACAAATAATCGAACACTTTCTTAAACAGAACACTACTTATCAAACAGAGGACGAACGGATCGATCTTCTGTTCCGTTTTGTGCAATATGCCGAGCGACAGGTTGTGCTGTTTGATGCACTGGAGGACGCAGCGTTTGGCGAAGTAAATGATCTCAACGGCCCCGGCACATTGAAGCAACTCTGCTCACAAATATCGCAAATGCGGATGGACGACGCTTTTCTAAAAAAGCTCAACGATTTCTCCGTCCGTCTCGTTCTTACTGCTCATCCTACGCAATTCTATCGCGGCGAGGTGCTCGGTATCATTAACGACCTCGCCCGGGCACTTCGAAATGACGACACCGAAACCGTAAACACTTACCTGCAGCAACTCGGCAGGACTCCATTTTTAAAGAAAGAAAAGCCGACGCCGTACGATGAAGCTGTCAGCCTGCTTTGGTTTTTAGAGAACGTGTTTTACGACGCGGCAGGAAATATAATGTCAACCCTGCAACATGAATTTCAGCAGGCAAACGAGGTGAAACATCCTTTAGTGCAAATGGGATTCTGGCCGGGCGCCGACCGCGACGGCAACCCTTTTGTAACCACTAACATCACGTTGAAGGTTGCCGATACGCTGCGTGCCGGCATACTGCGATGTTATCACAAAGACGTAAAATGGCTTAAGCGCAGGCTCACATTTAAAGACGTGCAGGAACTGATCACCACGCTTGAAAAAAGACTGTATGATAATTTATACAGTGAGACGGCAGAAAAAATAACGCAAAACGAAATTGAAAATATCCTGCAGCAAATCATTACACTTCTTCAGTCAAACAATAATTTGTTTGTGGAAGACGTCTACAATCTTTTATTTAAAACAACCATTTTCGGTTTGTACTTTGCTTCGCTCGATATACGACAGGAAAGTTCTGTTCACGCAAAATTCTTTGACTATTTAGCCGGGCAAAATGTTTTGCCTGCCAATTACGCTTCGCTGGATGACGATAAAAAGATCGCGAACCTGCTGCAATTATCCGCCACTGAGATCTCCTTCGGCGATAACGAGCTTTTTGCAGACACACTTGGTTCGGCGCAGGCGGTAAAGACCATTCAGCAACAAAACGGTGTACAAGCCTGCTATCGATATGTGATCAGTCAGTGCAACAGCGCTTTGAATGTAATTGAAGTGTACGGCTTGTTCCTCCTTGCAGGATGGAAAAAAGAAGCCTTATCCGTTGATATCGTTCCTTTGTTTGAGACCATCGACGACCTCGCACATGCCGCATCGATCATGAAAAAACTTTACACCAACAAGATATATCGGCAACATCTTGCCCAGAGGCAGAATACCCAAACGATCATGCTTGGTTTTTCGGATGGCACTAAAGACGGCGGTTACCTCATGGCCAACTGGAGCATTTATAAAGCCAAGGAAGAATTGACGCGCGTTTCAAAAAGTTATGGCATCGACGTGATATTTTTTGATGGTCGTGGCGGACCTCCGGCACGCGGTGGCGGGAAAACACACAAGTTTTATGCATCGATGGGCAGCGATATTTCAAACAAAGAAATACAGCTTACAGTACAAGGTCAAACCGTCAGCTCAAATTTCGGAACTATTAGCGCCGCGCAATTCAACATTGAACAATTGATCAACGCAGGCATTTCAAACGCGTTGTTCTCCGCAAAAGAAAACACGTTGGGACGAAGTGAGGAAAGATTGCTGCGCCAGCTTGCCGAAGACAGCTACAACGCATACCTGCAATTGAAAAATCATCCTGCATTTGTGGATTATCTCGCCGAAATAAGTCCATTGCGATATTACGCAGAAACAAATATCGGCAGCCGCCCGGCAAAGCGCGGCAAGGCTTCCGGTTTGTCTTTGAAAGATCTTCGCGCCATACCTTTTGTAGGAGCATTTAGCCAGTTGAAGCAAAACGTAACCGGTTACTATGGCGTTGGCACTGCGCTCAAAAAAGCGGAGGCCGCCGGCAACTGGAAATATGTGCAGCGATTGTATCGAAATTCTCTATTTTTCAAAACGCTCACTGACAATTGCGAGATGGCAATGATGAAATGTTTTTTCCCCTTAACACAGTACCTTTCAGACCATCCACGGTATGGAAAACTTTGGAAGCTAATGCACGATGAATTCAGGCTAACGGTAAATTATGTTGAAAAGCTTTCGTCGAATCAATCACTCATGTCCGACTATCCGGTAGAGAATTCAAGTATACAAATGCGCGAACGCATCGTGGTCCCGCTCGTAACTATACAACAATACGCACTCATGCAGGTCCGCGAAGTGAAAGACGCTGAGTCTATTAAAGAAAAATACGAGAAGCTTGCTATGCGATGCTCATTCGGCATTATTAACGCAGGAAGGAATTCAGCGTGACGGTTTTCAGATTTTTAGTTACTGCAATATTTTTTTATCAGGTCATAAGAGGCTGAATCATCGTAATCGCGGATTATAGTCGTATAAAAATGACTCCCTTACTGTTACGGCAAATTCGGCGCGGTTGTTTTGCAATTAGCTACCTGGAAGGTAAATTTTTTGAATTCGAACCTTTCGTCGCCTGTCGATCAGCAAATGTTTTGAGAATAAGAGCTAAATTTATTCCTGCATTTTCTGCTTCCCATTTTTTTCAGAACTCATTTCAAAAATTGCCCATAATGAATCATAAAAAAAACTTTAACCGCCGCGATTTCATCAACACCTCTGCTGCCGCATCAGTTGCTTTTACTATTTTGCCACGACATGTGTTAGGCGGTCGTGGCTACGTTGCGCCGAGTGACAAACTGCGTCTTGCTTATATAGGTTGCGGCACGCAAGGTCTGCGCGAAATGTGTGAGCTGATTACGAATCCGCAGCTCCAAATAGTTACCGTATGTGACTGCAATAAGATGAGCACAAATTATCTCGACTGGTCACCAAATGAGATCCGCGATAGCATCAGGGAGGTAACTGGTGATTCGAACTGGGGTGCCAACTTGAATGGGATTCCAGGTGGCCGTGATGTAGGAAAGGAATTGGTTGAAAAATATTACAGTAAGACCGGCACCCCGATGACGTGCCCGGC
>DASQJI010000317.1:0-28252 GCA_035631175.1 Parafilimonas sp. | reverse complement strand
CGGGTGAAGGCTGATACATCTTTCCTTAGAAAAGTAGCTCCATGCGGCGCATAGATCACCTTCTTGTGCCCGATCGTTCTTGCGGCGACTCTTCCGAGAATACCTGCCTTTGCTGAGTGCAGGTGAATAATGTCGAAGGGTTGTTGTGCTTTCAGGATCTTGATAAGCTCAGTCAAAGCCTTTGCGTCCTGCGCAGGGCGAATTTGCGTGTTCACATGTCTCCATGGAATGAACTGCACATTGGATGGAAAAGATGTTTGCGCTTGTTCAAAGAATTGAGGACGGCCATAGATTATTGTATAGGAAAGCTCAGGAGTGCTGTGGGTAAGGCATCGTAGAAATTCAATCACTCCACCTTCAAACGCTTCCGTTACGTGAACGATCTTCATCGAAGCAAAAGTAAAAAAAGTTCAAGGTTTTAATTTTGGTACGAGGATAGCTGGGCGGCCGTTACGATTGTGCAAGCATAAGATCAATTATCTTAAGTTGAATTAGTCTCTCACCATTCCACTCATTCCAATCGAGTGTGTAAACAACATTGAGTGGAAGATTTTGTTTCAGGAGATCAAATTTATTCACCATGTTGAAGCCAATCCCTGTAAAAATTCTGTCGTGTTGTTGCAGAACAAATCTGATGTGCTGGTCTTTTAAGATTTTGGAATAACCCGTGTCGCGCACATTCCTCGTGATAAAAACAGGCCGCAGGTTCCCCGGGCCGAACGGTTCCATTTGATCAATGATATTCAGGAACGGGTCGGTGATGTCTCTAAAATTCAGTTCAGCATCGATCACGATCTCCGGCACCAAAAGATCTGCGTGAATAGTTTCAGATACTATCTTTTCAAAGCTGTCGATGAATGCCGGCAATTTTTCTTCCTGCATACTTAGCCCGGCTGCAGCAAAATGTCCACCATAGCCGAGCAAATGTTCACGGCATGCATGTATAGCTTCGTATAAATTAAAACCGGGGACGCTTCGTGCGCTGCCTGCGATCACGTCACCACTTTTGGTCAACACTACCGTCGGGCGATAATAATTTTCGATGAGTCGTGATGCAACGATGCCCACAACGCCCTTGTGCCAGGTCTCTTTGTAAACAACGGTCGTTTTCTTATCTTTTGAGATCAGGTCGTTTTCTATCAGGAGTAACGCTTCATCGGTTATGCTGGTATCGGCTTCTTTTCGCTCCGTATTATCGTTATGCAGCATTCCCGCATATTCAAGGGCTTTATTATAGTCTTGTTCAATGAACAATTGCACCGCTTTGCGAGCGTCATCCATCCTGCCTGCGGCATTGATGCGCGGCGCCACGATAAATACCAACCCGTTAATGTGTATGTGCCGTTGCATGCCTGCTAATTGCAACAATGCCTTTAAACTTACTGCCGGATTCTCATTTACTTTTTTCAGGCCGAAAAAGGCGAG
The DNA here is from genome assembly GCA_035631175.1 of Parafilimonas sp. Taxonomy (GTDB): domain Bacteria; phylum Bacteroidota; class Bacteroidia; order Chitinophagales; family Chitinophagaceae; genus Parafilimonas. The sequence continues at coordinate 26,827 of DASQJI010000317.1, read as the reverse complement.
CACACGGTTTTCGCCATCGATAGGCACTATATCGGCAGCAATTGCAACGGCAACGAGATCGATAAATTTCAGGTAAGATTCTTCCGGGAGTTTCAGCTCTTCTGCAAGTGCCTGCATCAATTTGAAAGCAACGCCGCAGCCGCATAATTCTTTGTAAGGATAACCGCAATCTTTTTGTTTTGGATCCAATACGGCAACAGCGTTTGGCAGATCTTCATCCGGCAGGTGATGGTCACAAATAATAAAATCGATGCCGAGTTCTTTTGCGTGCTCAACGAGTTCCGTTGATTTTATTCCGCAGTCTAAGGATATGATCAGGGAATAACCGTTTGCGGATGCGAATTCAATTCCTGCAAGGGAAACACCATAGCCTTCCCTGTACCGGTGCGGAATGTAAAACGACACATTCGGATGGATAGCTTGGAGAAACTGGTAAATACACGCAACCGCAGTTGTGCCATCAACGTCGTAATCACCAAAAACGAGAATGCGTTCATTGTTTTTTATAGCTGATTGAATGCGGTTCACGGCTTTGAGCATGTCCTTCATCAGCCACGGGTCGTGCAGGTGTGAGAGTTTTGGCCTGAAAAAATCATGTGCGCGCTCAAAATTGTGAACGCCTCTTTGCACTAGAACCCGGCAAAGCGTTCTGCTTATGCGCAGACTGTTTTGGAGGTCTGTCACCTTGTTATCATCACCAGATAATATTTTCCATCTTTTTTGCATCAGTATTTTCGGTCTGTCGTAAAACGAACAAGATCTTCAAGAGCATCCCGTGCATCCGATTGGTTGAATTCATGTAACAGTTTTAACGCTTCGTCCCTAAACGCTAACATTTTGGTGGTTGCGTATTCAATGCCACCGGTCTCTTTCACCGCATCAACAACGAACTGCACCTTTTCCTTATTCCTGTTTTCGTTCTTGATAATGTAAATAATTTTTTTTCTCAGGGTTTTATCGCAATGCGTCAACGTATAAATAATCGGCAGCGTCAATTTTTTTTCTTTGATATCGATGCCCGTGGGTTTACCAATGTTTTGATTGCTGTAGTCGAACAGATCGTCTTTAATTTGAAATGCCATCCCAACCTTATCACCAAATTGTTGCATTTTTTCTATATATCTGTCGTCGCTGAACGTCGTGCATGCTCCGGCGCCACACGCGGAGGACAAAAGTGAAGCTGTTTTTCCTTTAATAATATCATAATAAATCTGTTCATTTAAATTAAGATTTCGTGAGCGCTCAATTTGAAGTAGCTCACCTTCACTCATCGATTTCACCGCTTCTGAAATGATCTGCAAAACTTTGTAATCGTGGTTGTTGAGCGACAGCAATAGTCCTTTCGATAGGAGGTAATCGCCGACGAGGACGGCGATCTTATTTTTCCATAAAGCGTTGATAGAAAAAAAGCCTCTTCTCTCTCTCGCTTCATCAACAACGTCATCATGAACAAGCGTGGCAGTATGCAACAATTCTACAAGGGAAGCCGCTCGATAAGTTGTTGTTGTTATTTCACCACCCAGTTTTGCGCTTAACAGCACGAACATCGGGCGTATCTGTTTGCCTTTTCTTTTTACTATGTATTGCATGATCCTGTCGAGTAAGGGTGCGTTGCTTTTTACTGCCTGGCTGAAATAATCCTCAAATTTTGTTAAATCTTGGTCTATTAATTGTAAGGCTTTCTTCATTAAATATTATCTGGGTCTGCAAGTTATGTTGAAAACTAATTAGGCAATCTAAGCAGCAATGCGAATATAACTCTTGTCATAAGAACTGTTTTATCAGAAGAAAATAAATTGTAAAAATTTGGTATTTCATAATCTATATATAAATTTGTAAACATATTACATTAAGGGAAACATTAAACAACTAAAAATTTACCTATGGTAAGCAAGAAGTTCAAATTGATCTTAGCCCTCTTGGGTCTAATACAAACAGCATCGTTTGGTCAAGCCACTGATGCTAACTGGGTGTATGATTCTTCTAAGATCTCCACGAAGAATATGCCGCATTACAGCGAGTTCACAAATTATCAAACACCATATCCCGCAAAGCCTCGCAGTATGTGGGAGCTTGGCATAGGTGGTGGCCTTTCAATGATCATTGGCGATATTGATCCTCAGCCAGGTATTGGCGGTAGCCTTTCTGCAAGGAAAGCGTTGGGTCATGTTGTATCTGTTAGAGCGGGTTGGGCTGGTTCTCTCAACTACGGTCTGGATTATCGTTTAAGACATGTTAGTTTCGGCGAACCTGATCCATGGCAACATTATGAAGGTCCAAACGGCGGCGGGTATGTTGCAAACTATCGTACGCAAATGCATCAGCTTTCTTTAGACGCCTTGTTTAGCCTGAATACGATCAATCATTACAGGGGTAATCCAAAAGTTGATTGGTATACGTTGGTAGGTTACAGTATAACATATGCCGACGTTGACGTTATCAACGGGGTTAAAGGCTTTTCAACGCCTGTTAATTTTGGAGCCATTAATTATGAGGGCTCGCGTTCCGACATTAAAGATGATTTGAAATCTGCCGGAATCGATCATGGCTTGTTTGAATTCAGCAATGACAAATACAAAAATGCTCCCGTAAAAAATGAAAGCAGGGGGAGTGTCGGCGTACACGACGGTAATGAATTGACAAGGCATGCGGTTAACGTTGGTACCGGTGTTGCTTTTAAATTGAGCAATAAGATCAACCTCGGTATTGAAGAAAGAATAACCATTCCTTTCGATGATAACTGGGACGGTGTTTGGGCTGGTAAATCGAATGATATTTTGACCTCAACGCAATTCAGGGTTAATATCAATATGGGTAATCCTGCAAGTCACCTCGAACCTTTGTGGTGGGTTAACCCATTCAACTATTTGTACAACGAAGTTGCAACTCCTCGTCACATGAAACTGCCTCCAGTTGTGTTACCGGATGCTGATGGCGACGGAGTTACTGACCAATTCGACATGGAGCCGAACACTCCTGCCGGTTGCGCAGTTGATAGCCACGGTGTAAGTCTCGATACAGACGGCGACGGCGTTCCTGATTGCCGTGATAAGGAAAAACTTACTCCTCAAAACTGTTTCCCTGTTAATGCTGACGGTGTTGGCGCATGTCCTCCGGACACTTGCTGCAACAGACCACTGCCACAGGCATGTAACATCGGAAGCTTGCCAAGCGTACAATTCAAAGCAGGTAGCGCATCATTGAGCAGCACAGCAAAATCACTGCTTGACAACGTTGCATCGCAATTGCAGGCTAATCCTGATTGTAAAGTGAAACTGGTAGGCTATGGTGCTTCTGACAAGAGATCTCAACAGCTGAGCTGGGATCATGTAAATGCTATCAAGACTTACCTGACTGAACAAAAAGGTATTTCTGAGTCGCGCGTGATCTTCACTTATGGTCAACAGGGTACTGGAACAACTGTAGACCTGGTTCCAACAACGGAAGAAGGACCTAACACAGTTCCGGCTCCGCATCCGAACCTGAGAAAAGGATAAATCATAACTGAAATAAATTTTAAGGCCACTGGAATTCCGGTGGCCTTTTTTATGATAATTAATTAACCTTTCAAACCTCCCGAACCGGCAAAAAATTGTACCTTCGCCGCTCTAAAAATTTTAAGGCTTTATTGTGGTAGCGGACGTTTGAACAGCGATGACCGATGGAGACATTTTCAATTTAAAGCAAACACTAATCATAATTTACCATGGCTGATTTACGATTACAAAGAAATTTTGGAATTGCCGCGCATATTGACGCCGGTAAAACCACGACAACGGAACGAATTCTTCGCTATACCGGCATGATCCATCGTATAGGCGAAGTACATGAAGGCGCAGCCACCACCGACTGGATGGAACAAGAAAAAGAGAGAGGCATTACTATAACGTCTGCTGCGGTTAGCTGCCAATGGAATTTTCCTACACAGCAGGGCAAGCCAACGGCGGATACTAAAAAATATTACTTCAACATTATCGATACACCGGGCCACGTGGATTTTACTGTGGAAGTTGAACGCTCAATGCGTGTACTCGACGGACTGATCGCTTTATTTTCTGCTGTCGACGGCGTTGAACCGCAAAGTGAAACCGTATGGCGCCAGGCAAACCGTTATGGAGTTCCGAGAATAGGTTTCGTAAATAAGATGGACCGCGCGGGCGCCGATTTCCTGAACGTGGTTGCACAGGTTAAGGAAATGCTGGGAGCGAAAAGTGTGCCCTTGCAATTACCGCTCGGTTCTGAAGAAAATTTCAAGGGCGTAGTGGACTTAATTCAGATGAAGGGTATTATTTGGGATGATGCAACTGAAGGGATGACTTACAAAGAAGTACCTATTCCCGAGGACATGAAGGAGGAGGCCGAATACTGGCGGGCTCAATTAATTGAGGCGGTTGCTGAATATGATGACAAGCTAATGGAAAAATTCTTCGACAACCCGGATACCATTACTGAGGATGAAGTGCACGAGGCTATTCGCAAGGCAACGATTGATCTTACTATCGTACCAATGCTGTGTGGCTCTTCATTCAAAAATAAAGGTGTGCAGACGGGGCTAGATGCCGTATGCCGTTACCTTCCTTCTCCCGCCGACCTGCCACCTACGGTTGGCACAGACCCGGACACAGGCAAGGAAGTCAGCCGAAAGGCAGATCCGAAAGAACCTTTTGCTGCTTTGGCTTTTAAGATTATGACCGATCCTTTCGTTGGCCGTCTGGCTTTTTTCCGTTGTTATAGCGGCCGTCTTGAGGCTGGCTCCTATGTCAAGAACATGCGCAGCGGCAAAAACGAACGTATCAGCCGCATCATGAAGATGTTTGCCAACAAGCAAAACCCGATGGATGCTATTGAAGCGGGCGATATCGCTGCCGCGGTCGGATTTAAAGAAATAAAAACAGGGGATACTTTATGCGATGAGGATCATCCGATAGTCTTGGAAAACATGTTCATACCTGAGCCTGTTATTTCTGTGGCGATAGAACCGAGAACACAGGCGGATGTAGATAAGATGGGAATGGCAATAGCCAAACTCGTTGAAGAAGATCCCACTTTAAGGGTGAAAACAGATGAAGATACAGGCCAGACCATTCTTTCCGGGATGGGAGAACTGCATCTTGAAATTATTGTTGACCGCATGCGCCGTGAATTTAAGGTTGAAATAAACCAGGGAAATCCACAGGTAGCGTATAAAGAAGCTTTCACTAAAGCGATTGAACATCGCGAAGTGCTGAAGAAACAGACGGGTGGCCGCGGTAAGTTCGCGGATATACAATTCGAAATAGGACCTGCAGACAAGGAATGGGTGCAGGAAAATCCCGGAAAATCTTTTCAGTTCGTAAATGATCTTTTTGGTGGTTCTATTCCACGGGAATTTGTACCGGCCATTTCGAAGGGATTTGAAAGCTCAATGGGAACCGGTGTTCTTGCCGCTTACCCAATGGAAAGCATGAAGGTGCGTGTATTTGATGGAAGTTTCCACGCGGTGGACTCCGATTCAATGAGCTTTGAACTTTGCGCAAAATCAGGCTTCAGAGAGGCCGGAAAAAAAGCAAAGCCTGTTTTACTCGAGCCTATAATGAAGGTCGAAGTTGTTACGCCGGACCAGTATATGGGTGATGTTACCGGTGATTTGAACAGGCGTCGTGGTATGTTGGAGGGCATGGATAGCAGGGGGAATGCACAGGTCATAAAAGCGAAAGTGCCGTTGAGCGAAATGTTTGGTTATGTAACGCAACTTCGGTCCTTGTCGTCCGGACGCGCAACATCTACCATGGAATTCTCGCATTATGCGCCGGCTCCGAATAATATTGCAGAAGAAGTGATCGCAAAAAGCAAGGGCAAAGTGAAGGTTGAAGATTAACCGCTAGTCTGCGTTAAAGGAGACTTTTTAAGATCGTAAAGTTTTCAGACCCGTTCGGTTCGAGCGGGTTTTTTATTAGACCTGCCCGAGCATACATGAATAGAACCCGGTCTCATTTTTGCTGCCGATCGAAAACCGCTCTAAGCTCGTCTTTCGCTTTTTCCAATGTTTGTTGTTGTTTCTCGGGCAAGTTTTTTCCAGCCCGATTAATATAAAAATTGAGCATCGACATGGCGGATTGGTAAGGCGTTCCTTTTTTTCTTTTGCTTCTTTCAGCTGATCGTTTTAATGAAAGCGCTATCGCGTGCGGATCATCTTTCGTAAAGACTTTTGATCTGAGGTCAAGCGCGTTGCTTGTGTTGGTCACTTTTTTAGACCACTTCTTTGGCGCTGATTTTTTTGCAGCCGCTTTTTTACTAGCTGATTTTTTTGCCATGGAAATTTATTTAGATCGCCGCAAGATGGATACCAAACTGCGCTGCTACATTCGTTGCTTTCTTAAGAAAAATGCGATTTATGAAATAAAGCCGATGCATTTTTTATCTCTGCGCTACTTTCGCCGTTGCCTCAACAGCTTTCTTCGTCATACAATAATGGCGAGGATGTTGCTTTGGACGTCTCATGACAATAATAGACACCATAAAAGAAATTTTTGCAATTGATCCTGCCTGATGGGACGCTTAAAAGCATACGTAATAGGCGCCGGTGTTGCCGGCATGGCAACCGCAGTTCGGCTCGCGATGCAAAACATGGATGTTACGATTTTTGAAAAGAATAATTATCCTGGCGGGAAATTAAACCTTGTTGAAGCAGGAGGTTATCGCTTCGATGGAGGTCCGAGCTTATTTGTACAGCCGGAGGATTTGGAAGAGTTGTTTCAGGCTGCGGACGAAAATATTCATGAATTCCTGCACTACACACCGGTTGAAATAGCCTGTAAATATTTTTATGAAGACGGTACAGTTATCAATGCATATACAGACAAAGTAAAATTCTCGAAAGAACTGGAAGACAAAACTGGCGAGCCGGCGGGTGCAGTGTTGTCTTACTTAAACGAGTCGAAAAATATTTATGAACACGTAGGAGATGTATTTGTCAACCATTCTTTGCACAAAATATCTACGTTTATTAGCCCCGCCGTTTTTAAAGCGTTGATTTCAACCAGGCCGTCGTATATTTTTTCAACGTTGCATGACGTAAACGCGCGAAAGTTTCAACATTCGAATACGGTGCAGTTATTCGACCGGTATGCAACCTACAATGGCAGCAACCCGTATACGGCAGCCGGGATGTTTCAATTGTTGCCCAATGCCGAACATAATGAAGGAGTCTTTTACCCTGAAGGGGGTATGATATCTATCGCAAATGCGCTCGCTAAACTTGCAGAAAAAAAAGGTGTCACTTTTCGATTCAATTCAGCGATACAACACATCGTCAAAAAAGAGAATAAGGCCGTTGGTGTTGTCGCAAACGGTGAAACCTTTTTTGCAGACAGTATCGTGAGTAATGTCGATGCATACTTTACCTATTCACGCCTGCTTGCTGACGAACACACCGCGAAACGCATCCTTAAGCGCGAGAGGAGCAATAGCGCCGTAGTCTTTTATTGGGGCATTGCAAAGGAGTTTTCGCAGCTGGACCTGCATAACATTTTTTTTAGTGAGGACTATGAAGCGGAGTTTGACAGTATCTTTCGCAAAAAAAATTTATGTGCTGATCCGACTGTTTACGTGAACATCACTTCCAAATGTGAGCCGGGCATACATGCGCCTGTTGGAAAGGAAAACTGGTTTGTGATGATAAACGTTCCGGCCGGAACCGCCACTGAAGACCAGGAACTGATTGCTACATGCAGGGCAAATATACTCGCTAAGTTAAGCCGTATGTTGAAGACAGATATTGAATCGCTTATTGAAACAGAAAGGGTTCTCTCGCCAAAACTAATCGAAGAACAAACGGGAGCATATATGGGAGCATTGTATGGCTCGAGCTCAAACTCGGCCGCAGCAGCATTTCTTCGTCATCCCAATTTTTCCAAAGATATGAAACGACTTTATTTTGTTGGCGGGACCGTACATCCGGGCGGAGGAATTCCGCTCTGCCTGAAAAGTGCGAAGATCACTGCAGGCATCATCGCTTCCGACGTGCGTAAATGGAAACAGAATGACTAAAAAAACGGCACTTCTTAATAACACGGCTCTTTTCATTGCACTGTTATTTCACGTAAGCGGCCTCATAGGCATCTTGTACACTCAGCAGAAGGATTGGTTCGTCCAGCATACAGCACTCAATCTTTCACTCATGGCAGCATTGCTTTTCATTACGCAGCAACAAAAAAATCTGCAATTTTTTTTATTCTTCGGCATAACGTTTATTTCCGGCTTTTGTGTTGAGATTATCGGCGTGAATACCGCTGCACTGTTCGGCAACTATAATTATGGGGAAGCATTGGGCCCAAAACTTTTCGGTGTGCCGCTCGTAATTGGCATCAACTGGTTCATTATTATTTATTGCACTGGGGCTGCGACGCAATTTTATGAGGACCGTATCCTGCGAACGATTGCGGAAAAGGGTTTTACTGTCACAGCCCGGATGCAATTGATATCGTTTATTACAGACGCCGTGCTGCTTGCAGTTTTCTTTGACTGGCTAATCGAGCCGGTTGCAGTTAAACTTGGGTACTGGCGGTGGAACAATGAGTCAGTGCCTGTATATAATTATATCTGCTGGCTTATGATCAGTGCATTGTTACTTTGGTTGTTTAGAACGCTAAAGTTCAACCGGCACAATATTTTCGCGGTACATTTGCTGATAATTCAATTGCTTTTCTTTTTTGTATTGAGGACATTTTTATGACTTGGCTTTTGTATCTTCTTATTGCTATCGTTTCCTTTTTTACCATGGAAGGAATCACGTGGCTTACGCATAAGTATGTAATGCATGGGTTTCTCTGGTGGCTGCACGAGGATCACCATCAAAAGCGTGATCATTTGTTCGAAAAAAATGACGCATTCTTTATCATCTTCGCGATTCCAAGCTGGCTGTGTATCATGTTGGGCAGCATGCAGGAAGCGTGGTGGGTAGTTAGCATCGGTTCGGGTATTGCATTATACGGCTTCGCATATTTTTTAGTGCATGACGTGATCATTCATCAACGGTTCAGGCTTTTCACAAGGAGCAATAATCGTTACGTAAAAGCAATTCGCTGGGCACACAAAATGCATCACCGGCATTTGAATAAAGACGACGGTGAGAGTTTTGGAATGCTGTTCGTCGCGAAAAGGTATTGGGAAAAAATAAGAAGGGATGAGCAACTCCGGAAAATGCAACTTTCTGAAAGTTGATGGCAGATCAAATGCTCAATGATCCTACACCTGGAACACGCCGACTTTTAATTCGTTTATTTCAGGATTATTATTCGCCGCTCTGATCCCTTCGCTGATCACTTCTCTCGTATCTGCCGGATCAATTATGTCATCAACCCACAAACGCGCTGCAGCGTAATAAGGACTGGTTTGTTTATCATAACGCGATTTGATCTTATCCAGTAATTCGTTTTGCTCGGCTTCGCTTACCTCTTTGCCGGAAACGTGGATCTGCAGTAAAGTTTTCGCGGCCTGGTCGCCTCCCATTACAGCAATTCTTGCGCTTGGCCACGCGTATATGAAACGCGGATCATACGCTTTGCCACACATCGCATAATTGCCGGCGCCATAACTGTTACCGGTAATGATGGTAATTTTTGGTACGACGGAATTCGCCACGGCATTCACCATTTTTGCACCATCTTTTATGATGCCTGCGTGCTCACTGCGACTGCCGACCATAAAGCCTGTAACATCCTGCAGGAAAACAAGCGGAATTTTCTTTTGATTGCAGTTCAAAATAAAGCGCGCTGCTTTATCGGCACTGTCATTATATATTACGCCGCCCAATTGCATCTCGCCCTTTTTTGTTCTTACGATCAATCGTTGATTCGCGACGATTCCCACCGCCCACCCGTCAACACGCGCATAGCCGCAAACGATCGTCTGGCCATATTCTTCTTTAAACTGCTCAAAGGTGTTGGCATCAACAATGCACTCAATAATTTGAACCACATCATAGGGCTTCGCATTACTCGCATGCATTATGCTGTAGATCGAATCAATGTTTTTTGCCGGAGCAACTGCTGGAATGCGGTTGAAACCTGCCGACGAAGGAGCGCCTAACTTGCCAATTATCTTTTTTATTTTGTCAAGGCATTCTTGTTCGGTATCAAATTTATAGTCAGCAATACCGCTGATCGCGTTATGTGTTTCCGCTCCACCCAACGTTTCCACGTCAATGTTTTCGCCGATCGCTGCTTTTACTAAATAAGGACCTGCGAGAAAAATACTTCCATTGCCCTCCACCATCAAAGTTTCGTCGCTCATTATTGGCAGGTACGCGCCGCCGGCGACACACGGTCCGAGTACAGCAGCGATCTGTGTAATGCCCATGGAACTCATCTTTGCGTTGTTGCGAAATATCCTTCCAAAATGCTCCTTGTCCGGGAATATCTCATCTTGCATAGGAAGGAAAACCCCGGCGCTGTCAACAAGGTAAATGATCGGCAGCCTGTTTTCCATAGCGATCTCCTGCATGCGCAAATTCTTCTTGCCGGTAATGGGAAACCACGCGCCAGCCTTAACGGTTTGATCGTTTGCAACTACCACGCATTGCCTTCCGCTTATGTAACCAATGCCTGCCACTGTGCCACCCGCCGGACAGCCGCCTTGTTCTTCATACATTTCAAATCCGGCGAATCGAGCAATTTCGATAAAAGGCTCTGCCTTGTCAAGTAAATGACTTAGGCGTTCGCGCGCAGTTAATTTGTTTTTTTCCCTCTGCTTTGCTATCGCTTTTTTTCCACCACCCAGTTTGATCTTCTCAAACCGGTTCCTCACATCGCTCACAAGCAGCTTCATCCAATCATGATCGCGGTTAGATTCTATATTCATGCAAACAACTCGTTCAATTGCAGCAAAGATATAAGTGGCTTCTGATTGTTTCATTGATCCGTTCACACATTATGTGGAATGATATTAGCATGAAAATTTAATTAGTTTCGCAGCGATCTAAGAAAAGCCTATGCAATCAACAATAGTAATACTCGCGGCAGGTATTGCAAGCCGTTACGGCAGCATGAAGCAAACGCAATCATTTGGACCTTCAGGAGAGACTATCATGGAGTATTCTATTTATGACGCTATCGAGGCCGGATTTGAGCGCGTTGTGTTCATAATTCGCGAAGATTTTGCCGATGTTTTCAAAGGCATACTCGAACCAAAATTAAAGGGGCGCATACAAACCGATTATGTCTTTCAAAAATTCAGCAGTTTCACTGAAGGCTGGGAAATGAACCCGGAAAGAGTGAAACCGTGGGGAACGGCTCATGCGGTCTTGTGCTGCAAGGGCACTGTTGATGCCCCATTTGCGGTGATCAACGCAGATGATTTTTATGGGAAAGATTCGTACAAAAAAGCGTTTGAGTTTTTAAAGACGCGGTGCGATGAAAAAACGTACGCAGTGATCGGCTATCAACTTGCCAATACATTGAGCGAGCATGGAACGGTGAGCCGTGGCGTGATCTCAACGAATGAAAAGAACGAGATGACGGGGATCGTCGAACGTTTGAAGATCTCGCGGAAAGGAGATAAGATCGTTGATGATGAAGACGGTCACCTGGTAGAACTGCCGGAAGACACAAAAGCAAGTATGAATTTTTTCTGCTACCATCCAAGCTTCATCGACCTGTGTGAAGTGGAGTTTCAAGAATTCTTACGTGATCATTCGAAAGAACTGAAAGCTGAATTTCTCATTCCAACGGTGACTGACGATTTCATTAAACGGGGAAAAGGAAAAGTCGAAGTGATCCCAACGTCATCAAAATGGTTTGGCGTAACATATAAAGAAGATGCGCCGATAGTGCAACGGGAAATAAAACGGCTGGTTGAAAAAGGAGAATATCCTGGCAATCTTTGGGCGTAGTGCGCCTTCGGCAAAAATGTTTTCGAATATTTCCACTAAGAATTCCGGCTAGGGCAATTTTACGAGACTTGTCTTTAGGCTGTCAGGCACATCTTTCAGATCTATGATCTTAAGTGTAGATTTTTGGGAAGCTTCAAGGTCCATATGCATCCCTTTACTGTCCAGGCGGTACATGGCCCCTGTTGCCGGATCAATGATGAGCAAGCCGATTATTCCGCCGATCAAAATATTACCGAAGTACCAGCCGTTCAATTTGCACTCGACATTAACCTTTTTCGTTTCGTATCCGTCCATGCTCAAGGTAACAACATACGACTCCTTTGCGAAAAAGCCGGCGCCAGACTTGAGCGCCATGGCAGCAGGCGTTCTGCCATGAAAAACTTCTACTCCTCTTTTATTTCTTATGGAAACATCAGCAGCACTTGGACTGCTGTCTATGGAGAATGGCCAATTGCTTTTGCTTACGATAGATGCGCAGCTGGTTAGACCAATGGCAAAAACTACAACCAGGCATTTGAGAGGTTGAGTCATTTTGGTTTACTTTGGAGGTGACAGATCCTTGAGGAATCAGTTAGTTGGTTTAAATACGAATCCCGCAAAGATATGCGGGATTCAGAGAAAAATGCTTACCCTTATTTAGTTTAGTTGTAGGCCTTCACCAGGAAAACGCAGTTCTCGGCTTTTTTTACCTGGCTCACCCTGTCCATTTTCTTTAATGAAGAGTTTAATGGAAGAACAATATTTTTGAACGTCGTATCAATTGTTTTCAGGCTGTCGATCATTTTAAATATATTGTTTGACTTGAGCGCAAACACTACTCCTTCAGCCTGTGTTTGTTTCGTAGAAATAATCCCGACGATCTCGCCATTCCTGTTGAACACTGGCGCGCCCGAGTTCCCGGGGTTCGCCGTCAAAGACAATTGGCAGCTTGCTGTATCGCCCTGGTATCCGGTCTTAGCGCTGAGGTAACCCATATTGTAAACGATCTCATCGCGCGGATAACCAAGCGTAAATAATTCTTCACCGAGGTCAGGTTGCGAGCGACGCACGGCATAAGGCAAAACTTTTATGGCCTTAAAGTCATGATCATCGATCTTCAACACCGCAAGGTCAAGTTTACGATCTACCGAGAGAATACGAGAGTTGTATTCGTTACCCTGGTTATCTACGACGATAGCGCCGCTGCCGGTTAGCACATGCGCATTAGTCACCAGGTAGCCTTTCCCATCGATCAAAAAAGCAGTACCTCCGCTTTTAAGCATTGCGCCTTTTGGCACTTTGGAAGAAGTGATCACATCGTTTATTGCCCTGTTGGTAAACTGCTGGTTCTTTTTGATCTGTTCTATATCCCTTCCGAGGCGTTCCAGTTGACTTGGATCCACTGCAGGTGAAAAATACATGGCCAGGGCGCTGATGAATATTGCTGTAATGCAGGCTATAGAGGCGGCGATGGCAGTGACCCTCTTGTAGCGGTGCCACAATTCGATGACTTTTCCTGTGAAGCCGTAAGCATGATCGCTGCTTTTTACTTCGCCGGTTTCTGCCAGTGTTGTATGGATATTGTGAAGCTGTTCTTTGAAATTTCTTTTGTCGGCGTACGCATGCATTTGGTGAAGAAAGAGTTTGTGCTCTACTACCATCTGGTCGATCTCTGGCTGGTTGCGGCGCAGTTCTTCAAAAAAAGAACGCTCATCGGGCAGCATTTGTCCTTCTAGATAACGTTCAATTGAATTCAACAAAAGAATATCTTCCATCACTCTCCGATATTATACTGGGTAAAAAATAATTTTTTCAGCCGCATCAGGCACTTATATTTTTGATTCTTTGCATTGTCTGCATTTGTATAACCGAACAACGTTGCTATTTCCGACATGCCTTTCTTTTGAATATAATACGCTTCCAACAGCGTTTTACAGGGCTCGCCCAGACTATTCAATGCCCGGTCCATGATACGAAATTCCTCATTTTTTCTTTCCTGCAGGTCCAGGTCATCATCTACAATGACCGTTTCTTCATAATTCTCAATACCCGGGGCAGTTTTTCCTATCTGCTGCAAACGCTTAAGCCACAATCTTCTGCTAACGGAGTAAACATAGGTTTTAATTTGGCAGGTGAGAACAAATGAATCCGTTTTAGCTTTTTCATAAAGAGTGATCATCGTCTCCTGAAAAATATCCTTTGCTTCTTCATACGATCCGTTGTTGTTAAGAACAAAAGCAAGTACCATGTTGAAGTTATCCTTGTAAATGGTTTCTGCCGCCTTCGAATCGTTGTGTGCCAGTCCTTTGAGTAAAAGTTGTTCGTTCGTGTCAGACTTCACCTTCGTGCTTTTTAATACCTGTTTGCAATAAAAGTAACCCAAAAACAAGTTTCAAAATCTTTTAAAAAATTCCCTTGTTCGCCGGGTTACCTTAGCACCGATTTTGTATTAACCAATTAAATTACATCACAAAAAAAACACACAAATGAAAAAGCTGTTAATCGTTTTGGCAATAGGCGCATTTGCTGCCTGCAATAGCGGAACAAGTTCAACAACCACTGATTCCACAAGCACAATGGGTACGGATACTATGAGCAGCATGCCGGCAGATACCAGCAGCATGATGACTGATACGTCTTCACACATGATGGATACGACACATACTGATACGACTAAGTAATTTTTCTAAACGTGAACGTGGGTTTGAGGTGGCTAGCTTGCGGCTGGGCGTTTAGCTAAGAATTTTCATATGGCAAGCAATCGTTAGAGGCCGTTCCGTTTCCACGGAAGGGCTTTTTTTATTGAGGCAAACACGAACGACCGTTTGTTCGTTCCAAGCAAAAAATTTTTTTTCCTTGGTTCTTCCTTTTATTTTTACGCCAGTGAAAAAAGCAAACACATACTTCGGTTACTATTTTTATTTTAAGGTGAAGACCGGGTAGTGTTTGTTATTATAAAACATTCTTTTACAATCCCGGTTCCAGCAGCCGGGATTTTTTCGTTATGAGTATCAAAGTTTCTATCCAGGGCTATGAAGGCAGTTTTCACCAAATGGCTGCTATCAAATTTTTTGGACCTTCTGTGGAAGTGATCCCGTGCGACACCTTTCAGCAAGTAGTTAAAATTGCGTCGTCAGCAGACAGCAGCGGTGGCGTCATGGCGATCGAAAACTCTATAGCGGGCAGCATTCTTGCGAATTATAACCTCTTACAGAGAAGCAGCTTAACGATTACCGGTGAGATCTATTTGCAGATCGACCAAAACCTGATGGTAAATAAGGGCGTGCGCCTGGAAGACATTCGCGAGGTGCATTCCCATCCAATGGCTTTACAACAGTGCTTTGAATTTCTCGACAAACATGCATGGAAACTCGTCGAGACCGAAGACACCGCATTAAGCGCAAAGCATGTTCATCAACATAAAAGCAAACATATCGCCGCTATTGCGAGCACACTCGCCGCCGAATTGTTTGATCTGAAGATCATCAGTCCCAACATCCATACGATGAAAAATAATTACACGCGTTTTTTAATTCTTCAGCGCGACGGTCATTCGAAAATTGCTGTTGATCCTGACAAAGCTTCCGTGAACTTTCATACAGACCATTCGAAGGGAAGCCTCGCAAAAGTGCTCACTAAGATCGCCGACGCCGGCATCAATTTAAGTAAGCTGCAAAGTTTTCCAATTCCGGGCAGCGACTTTAAGTATAGTTTTCATGCAGATCTTGAATTCGATAGCATGAACCAATTTCAAACGGTGATCGACAATATTAAACCGATCACCAAATATTTAAAGATCTACGGCGTGTACAAAAACGGGAAGATAAAATAGCAAATCCATTTGTATGATACATATCGCCGAACGTTTGCAGGGTGTTGGTGAATATTATTTCTCCAGGAAATTGCGAGAGATCGAGGAACTCAACAGACAAGGAAAGAATGTTATTAACCTGGGCGTAGGTAGCCCCGATCAGCCTCCGCATCCTGACGTTATAAGAACATTACAGGAAGAAAGTGCAAAACCAAATGTTCATGCGTACCAGAGTTACAAAGGCTCGCCGATCCTGCGGGAGGCGTTTGCGCGGTGGTATGAAGAATGGTACAGCGTGAAATTAGATGCAGCCAGTGAAATACTTCCTTTGATCGGAAGCAAGGAAGGTATCATGCATATTTGCATGACCTATTTTGAAAACGGATCTGCTGTACTTGTGCCCAACCCTGGTTATCCAACTTATGCAAGCGCAGTAAAACTCTCAGGAGCAACTCCTTTGTACTATGATCTTAAAGAAGAAAATAAATATCAACCGGATTTCAACCAATTGGAGAATTTAATTCGCGAAGGCTCGAAATTTCCCCTTCAGGGGGTTAGGGGGCTTTTTGTGAACTATCCGCACATGCCTACGGGGCAAAAAGCATTGAAGAGCACATTTGAGCAATTAATTGTTTTTGCAAGGAAACATGATATTCTGATCTGCCATGATAATCCTTACAGCTTTATCCTCAACGAGGAGCCGTTGAGTTTGCTAAGTGTTGAAGGAGCAAAGGATGTAGTGCTTGAGCTGAACTCATTAAGCAAATCGCACAACATGGCAGGTTGGCGGGTAGGAGTTTTGTGTGGAGCAAAGGAAAGAATTGATGAGGTGCTCCGTTTCAAAAGTAATATGGACAGCGGAATGTTCCTGCCTGTTCAACTTGCCGCGGCGAAGGCTCTGAGTCTTGATAAATCGTGGTACGAAAAAGTAAATGACGTTTACAAACGGAGAAGAGAAAAAGCATATGAATTGCTGCATGTTTTGGAATGTGATGCTTCAAGAGATCAATCGGGCATGTTTCTTTGGGCAAAGGTGCCTGAGCGATTTAAAGACGCTTATGAATTGAGTGATGAAGTATTGTACAATAAAGATGTATTCATCACGCCTGGCGGAATTTTTGGAAGCGCGGGAGATAAATATGTGCGTGTGAGTTTGTGCGCAACGGAAGAGAAAATTGAGGAAGCGGTGAAGAGAGTAGGAGGTAGGGGTAAGAGGTAAGAGGTAGGAGGTAGGAATTGGGAATTAGGAATTAGGATTTAGCATTTTGGCAAATCAAAAATCAAGTTTATGCAGAACGAAAATAAAGAAGAAGATCTCAAAGCACCTTTTAAGGCGGGGGCCACGGTTACTGTCGTAGGCGTTGGCTTGATCAGCGGTTCGTTTGCGTTGGCTTTAAAAGAAAAGGATCTTGCAAAACATATCATCGGTGTCAGTCGCACCGAAGCAAGCGGGAAAAAAGCATTAGAGCTGGGTTTGATCGACGAAGTATTGCCATTACGCGAGGCTGTTTTAAAAAGTGATTTCATTTATGTTGCGATACCGGTTGATGTCACTATCCCTGTCATGCAGGAAATCATGGACCTGGTAACCGATAAACAAATTGTCGCAGACGCAGGCTCGACAAAATTCGTACTCAGCAAAGCGCTTGAACATCATTCTATGCGCAAAAGATTTGTATCTACGCATCCCATGTGGGGAACGGAATACAGTGGCCCTGAGTCTGCTGTGAGGAACGCATTTATCGGCCGCAGTTGTGTTATCTGTGATAAAGAAAGGTCAGACCCTAAGGCGGTGACAATCGTTGAAGAGATTTACAAACAACTCGGAATGGACATCGTATATATGGATTCTGAAAGCCACGACGTGCACGCAGCTTACGTCAGTCACATTTCACACATTACATCGTTCGCTTTGGCCAACACAGTATTAGAAAAAGAAAGGGAAGAAGAAACCATCTTCGAATTGTCGGGCGGTGGTTTTGAAAGCACAGTACGCCTCGCAAAAAGTACCGCATCCATGTGGGTACCGATCTTCATGCAAAACCGGGAAAACGTCTTGGACGTTTTGAATGAACATATTTCACAATTAAGAAAATTCAAAGCCAGCCTGGAAAAAGAGAATGTTGCATTTCTAACAGAGCTAATTGAAAATGCAAACAGGATAAAAAAGATCATCAAATAACATCCTCAAATTATATTCGCGTTCTTCACCTGGTTATGCTTACCTTTCAATTGTCAATTTGAGGCTTAAACTGTTTCGTCTCACTATTCCCCTCGAAACCATCCGGC
Source organism: Parafilimonas sp. (assembly GCA_035631175.1). Classification (GTDB taxonomy): domain Bacteria; phylum Bacteroidota; class Bacteroidia; order Chitinophagales; family Chitinophagaceae; genus Parafilimonas. Next base: position 8,879 of record DASQJI010000317.1, on the reverse strand, counting down.
AATAATCTACTGAAAGCAGGAATAGAATCGTTCCTACACCACGCTATTATTCATTTGTAAAAAAATTAAACATGAGAAAAAGAATTTTCTTTTCATTTGCTATCATCTTAAGCTCGATGATGCTGAGCGCAACTGCTCAAAACAAAGCTTACCTGGTTTTGGAATATATGCATGTAAAACCCGGCAACGACGCTGCATACATTCAAACGGAAACCCTCTGGAAAAAAATACACCAGCAGCGGCAAAAGGACAGCACTATACTCGACTGGAATGTTTGGGCCGTAACGCTGCCTTATGACATGAATGCAGAATACCAGTACGTGGTTGGGACGGTTTATCCAAGCATGGATGCTTTTCTTAATGGATACGCAAAAGTGGATCTTCATAAGATTTTCCCGGGATTAAGTGATGACGGTGTTAACAGCCTGCTTACAACATCAGCCGCATCCCGCGATATGGTCCGTTCTACAGTAATCGAGTTGTTGTATAATGATGGGTTTAATGGCAAAAGCACTCCTACTTATGTGCTGGCAACTGCAATGAAGGCGACTCCAGGCAAAGAAGGCGACTACGAATCGCTTGAAACAAAGGATTGGGGACCTATTCATAAAGATCTTATCAAGAATGGTTTCGAATCTGCCTTTAGTTTCGGCAGGTTAATGTTTCCAGCGGATGCAAATTCTCCTTATAATTATATCATCTTCCGCTTTTTTGATAAAGCGGCTATGATGGACAAACAGGACAAGGCTGACTGGAATAAATATAACACGGCAAATCCTGCTGCTTTCACCAGCGCGGGCACGTTACGAACAGAAGTGCATACCGAATTACTTACAAAGGTTGTTTCGTTGAAAGACGATGCGAAATAGCCTGGTATTTTCCAGCCTGATTCATAATCCCGCAGGCTCTATTGGAAGGTCATAAACAATCACGATATACAAATAAAAGCGCCATTGCAACACAATGGCGCTTTTTAAATTAAATCGATGTTTTTACGCCATGATTATTTTGCAGACGATGACCGGTCACTGGGTAAATGCCTTCAGTTGCTGCCCTTATCGTTGGCCAGATCCACTTTCAATGATTTGCTATTACACCTGCAAACATCAAGATACGGTTATGAATAAAATTCTAATGCTGACAAGGCATGAGTAACAGCCATCAAGGCCGCTTTTGACTCCATCTCCAATAACCAACTAAACCAGTAACCCAATAAACTATTAACCATCAAAACCCCCAATCCACCACCCTCCTCAAGTAATGCTTATCCTGAATTATCCAGGTTACTTCATACCGCCCGGTACCCTCGCCGTTTAGCATGTAGATATACTGTTTCCGGTGGTCAGCCGATACGTATACGTTACAATAAGTCTTGGTAGCACCGCTTGCGTCAGTATAAAAAAAATGTGGCTCATAAAGATCGCCGTAAGCGGCTGGGGGAATTAAAAGCGTGTCACTCCGAAAAATAACGACGACAGATGCGATCGTATGCTTCGGAACTTTGTTCTCGGTTCCCCAGAAAGGATGATTGTCTAATTTAACTGCATACTTGTCATCGGCCCAGCTAACCTTGTGTTTACTCGCATCGAAATTTCCGGTTGTAATGTGAACGCTCATGGTATCGTTTGCAAACAGGATAGAATCCTGCGTAACGTTTTTAACCGGAATTTGATCCAATTTATGTTTCGTGAGGCTTTCGCCGATGCCTGCAAAGCTGAATTGAGAAATGTCGGCGCGCAGGTCCTTTTCCATCATCTTCGAAAAATTATCTTTCCTGCTTCGATAATCCGGAATGTCGTCCTGGGAGAACGCCACCTTACAAAGAAAGCACAGTAGTAAAAGAGAGAAGAAGCGCATTTGAAAAGTTTTAATTGCTGATTCCAGGAAGCGGGCTATCATATTTTAATTCTTAACTGTCAACGGTCAAACGTATTATTTGTTGAACTCAAAATTTTAAGCCGGTTGCAAATTCTTCAGCATATCTGCCGTTAACTTTTCGAGGTCATATTCTGGTCGCCAGTTCCAATCCTTGCGTGCTACAGTGTCATCAATGCTTTGTGGCCAACTGTCTGCAATAGCCTGACGGTAGTCTGGTTTATAATTTATTTCAAATTGCGGGACGTGCTCTTTGATGCATGCGGCAATTTCCGCAGGAGAGAAGCTTATGGCCGAGATATTGTATGAAGTGCGCACAGAAATTTTTTCGGCGGGCGCTTCCATCAATTCTATCGTAGCACGTATTGCATCCGGCATATACATCATTGGCAGGTAAGTATCTTGTTTCAGAAAACATTCATAGCGTCCTTCTTCAAGCGCATCGTGAAATATTTCTACGGCATAATCGGTGGTACCACCGCCCGGTTCCGATTTGTAACTGATCAGGCCAGGATACCGAAGGCTCCTCACGTCAACTCCAAAACGTTTGTTGAAATAATTACACCAGAATTCTCCCGCATACTTGCTGATACCATAAACGGTAATGGGTTCAATGATCGTCTGCTGCGGACAATTTTTTTTCGGAGATGTGGGGCCAAAAACCGCGATACTGCTAGGCCAGTATACTTTTTTTAGCTTCTCTTCGCGTGCAATATCCAGCACATTCAGCAAGCCCTGCATGTTCAAATTCCACGCGAGGCCCGGATTTTTTTCACCAGTTGCGGAAAGTATCGCAGCGAGCAAGTATATCTGGGTAACATTCTGGCGGATCACCTGTACATGCAACATCTCTTTATTCATTACGTCAAGGGATACATAAGGGCCCGATCCTTTGAGCAACTGATTTTCTTCTCGCAGATCGCTTGCCACAACATTGGCGTTGCCGTATAGATTGCGAAGCGCCAAGGTGAGTTCAACGCCAATTTGACCACTGGCGCCGATCACTAAAATTTTATCTCTGGTCATGGCAGGCAGATTACTGTCGTTATGATTTGCAAAATAAGAAAAGAATGTTTCGGGTTGGTTTAACCTTCAGCTCTGTCATGTTAAAAGTCAGAATTCGACTGCATCCATTCACTTAGTTTTGGAAACGCTATATGAAACCAGGATGTAAATTTATACGGGTGTGTTTGCAGAGATGTCTGTATGTCGCCTAAAGAACGGAAACAAATTTCCTGCACTTCATGTGTGTTGAAATTGATGTCACCACTGTATCTCCCGAAAAATACATGATCAAATTCATGTTCGGTGAGCCCGTTCTCTAACGATGCATGGTAGGTAAAATCAAAGATCTTCCTGAGTGGTGTTTCAAATCCGAGTTCCTCTTTCAGTCTCCTCGCTGCTGCATCTTCTGTTAATTCGCCGGGACGTGGATGACTGCAACACGCGTTTGTCCACAAGCCTGCGCTATGATACTTGTTCATTGAGCGTTGCTGTAACAACATTTCACCCTTCGTGTTTAAAATAAAAACGCTGAAGGCACGATGAAGGGATCCCTGCCGGTGAGCCTCCATCTTTTCCATTACGCCAGTCTGCTGATCCTTTTCGTTGACCAATATTACTTGTTCCATAGACCGCTAAAAGTTGCTAAGTTGAAGGTTGACAAGTTAACGCGGCACTACATTGTCAACTTGTCAACTTATTAACTTACCAAGCTCCTATCTTATCAAAACTGTAATTCCTTTTAAAGAATAATGTTTGCCCGTATCATGATGGGTATAGCTTAACATCCATACATATGTGCCTGCTGCCTGTGGTTCGCCGTTAATTTTTCCGTCCCATTTCCTTGTCCAATCCCTGGTTTGGAAAACGAGTTGTCCCCAGCGATTGTACACTTTGAATTCCAGGCCATCGGCTTTATAAGCGTTCAACGGGTAGAGATAATCATTCAGCCCGTCGCCATTTGGCGTAAAGCCTGACGGTACAGCGATATAACAGTTATATAGAACTTTCATATCCGCTACGGAAGTATCGTAACAACCAAGGTCATTTTTAACGATGAGTGAAACAGGATATATCCTGCCATCGCGTGTGTCTGAGGGCGGGTACATTTTTAACGGCGGATTTTCCATACTGCTGCCGCTGCCGTCGCCAAAGATCCAATGCCAGCTCAATATTTTTCCGATGCTTGAGTCGGTAAATATCGCACCGTCTTCAGGGCATAGTTCCGGTGAAGGTGCCACCTTGAATCGTGCAAGCAGTTCATTATCGAGTGCGATGTCTACCGCAGCGGTATCGGTGCAAACGCCATTCGAGCACGCAAGCTGGATGTGTTTGCTGCCATAATCATTAAACAGGAAATATGAGTTTTCGGTAGTGCTCGTACCGTTTAAATCAAATGTCCAGTTCCACTGGTTCACCTGGTTTTTGTCACTGTAGCTGTAGAACAAAGTGTCGAATACACAACCGAGACCCACCCGGTAATTGAAATTTGCTGACACGGTATCTGCGGTTGTAAAAGACAGGGTTGCGGGAGGCGTTTCCTGCGCGCATTCGTCGAGCAAGGTCGTGCCATCGCTTCCCGTTTGCAAGCTGAGCGTAAACGCACCTGCAGTTTGGATAGGCTTGCTCAATTTCACCGCAATGATGCTCGATAAACCGTTTGTGCAATTGACTCCATAAGCACCAGCAACCGCCACTGGCTGTGTGCCCTTTACTACGAAATCACTCCCATCCTTTGCAATAGAATTGCAATCCATCGGATTTCTGAATACAAGTTGCAGCACGTCGGGCGCGCATAAGACAGCGCTGAGGCTGTCCATTGGCGTAGGTTGAATCGCGTACACTACAAACGGGATACTATCCAAATCCGGGATTCCATTACTACAGTTGTCAAGCAAGGTATTGCCGTCGCCACCGTTTTTCGCCACCAGGGAGTAGTTGCCTGGAGGTAAAGGCTTATCAAGATCTATAACAACAGAATCCAGGTCAAAGCCACTGCTGCAACCAATTCCCGTAGCGGACTTCACGTTCGCGAGCGGCGGCGAGATCGAGAAGTCGCTACCGTTCGAAGCTAGCGTATTGCACTTCATTTCTTTGTTGAGCTTAACATAAATAGTTTCTCCTGCGCAGCTCGAGCGCGCACTCAGCATTGCCGGCGGCTCCGGATCGGTTATCACCGAAGTGCCATCACCGAATGAAAGGCTATAGCCCGCGTCGCCTGGTTTAAACGTGGTAAAATGACTGATCAGCAAAATATAATCATGGCCCTTTATGACCGTTGGCATGCTACTAAAAGTTGGGTACGCGGGACCTGCGCAGTTCACAAGGGATGTTCCCCCTGACGATGCTCCGGTGTTTCCGAAGTTGCCACTCCAGTTGCACGCGACTACAAGCCGGGGATCGGTGTAGACTTCGTCCGGACTATGCCCGGTGATATCGAATAATTGCCAATCATAATCATCACCCTGGTCAATTGGAACAATGACAAATCCGAGTGTGCCTGTTTGAAAGCAAGTGAATTTATACCAGAACGGATTCAGATCCTGGTATGCGGCATTGTTACATCCGGGTGTAGGAACATTACGGCCCCCACAATTCGGCACTATATCCTGCTGGAATGTGCTTGTTCCGCAAACCGGAAATGCCGTGCCGGGATTTTGGCCAAGTGCCGTGCATGATTGGCTGCTGCCTTTAGCAAATATCAAAAACAGCACAAGAGAGAGAAGTAATAATTTCCTCGGCATAAAATACTTACGCAAATAAAGACAATAAAGTCAATTGTTCTGCTGCTAACTTTGGATCGGTGGCGGACGGAACGCACGTTAAAGCCTGGATATCACTGCCTTAAATTTTCCGTTTTTTGTCTGATCGATTGTCTCCACTTGTTCTATTAAAACGTCAACATCTCCTAGCTGGCTACGGATCCGCTCCTTCATTATGACCAGCTCTTGTGGCGCAACGTTGCCATCGGGCACAACTTTAATTCTAATTAGTTCGGTGGATTCCTGGATAACCTGTGCTTGTTTTATTGAACGAAGTCCATTGAAAATACTGTGAAAACGCACCATGGCACGACCGTCTTTCCCATACACCACGTCCTCGTTTCGACCAATGATCTCTCTTATTACTGGCATGTGCCTGCCGCATGCGCATGATTCATTTGAGGCCACCATCGTGTCGCCAATATCATACCTTATCAGGGGTTGATCGTAATTCAAAAACCCGGTGCAATAAACCCTCCCCGGACTACCTGCATCTACGGGTTGCATTTTATCATCCAGCAGTTCTATTATGCCAGCGTCCGGACTAACGTGCAAGCTTCCTTGCTCGCATTCACTTACCAGCCCGCAATTTTCAAGGCCGCTCCAACCGTCAAATGTTTTACACCCATAAACTTTTAGAAATACTTCCCGCATTTTTGGTGTTAACTTTTCGCTCGAAGTGATCACGCATCGCAAATGCGGTGCTGTAAGATCCAGTTCATCCATAAATGACGCCAGCAAGAAGTTGCTCATCGCATAACCAGTCATATACTGTACACCATATTTCTTAATCGCAGCTAAATAATCTTGTGCATTATTCTTACTTATGTGATAAGCAGAAAAATAGACCTGTTTTTCAGCACGGTTGTAACGGTAATATGGCGGTAACGCGTATGCATTCGGAACAACTCTTCTTCCGCCGATCATACCTCGTGGCATGAAGCTGTTTACGCCTGCCCAGTTGCGTACCCTGCTTTCCATAAGCGCGAATACGCGCTGATGCATTGCGTGAGAAAATAAAATTTGAGTAGGTGTTCCGGTGCTGCCGCTGCTCGGGAAAAATAAGCCGCCCTTTTCTTTTTTATCTGAAAGAAGAGTTGAAGTTCCAAATCTTCTAAGATCTTCCTTCAAGAGCACCGGCAGCTTTGAAAGGGCATTAGCTGACAGTTTTGCGAGTGATTGCCTGCTAATGTTTTGCTCTTCAAACGCTTTCTTATAATATGGTACGTGGTCAAATGCATGATGTAAGATCCTTTGCAAGTGCCAATCCTGGTAATCGCTCCATTGTTGTGCTGTAAAGCTTTCACGCTCCTTGGCTTTTCTATATTCCTCGCTGAATATTCCACCAAATCGTCTTTGTTTCCATTGCAGGCCGTACGCAGAAACAAAAACGTTCTGCAGCCACACAGGGCTGCGTTTGTATATGTTTTCCGAAAAAGTCAGTCGGGCAATTTTGTGTAATGATAAAGAAAAAGGGCTTTCAATTTTTCAATATTTCATGGCTTACAAGTTGGCCTTGTCTCAAAGTTCGGGGCATCCGGCCGACCGTGAACACTGAACGCGTGAACTTGTAAACTCCATCCCTTAGCTTTGTGATGGCATGGGCATTTGGCGACAAATACAGGAATATCTGTTCATAAAGAAGCGGGATCCAAACGCACCTTACAATAAATACATCAAGTACATGCATGGCATGAATCGCATTTCACTGATCATGTTCCTTGTCGCAGTTATAATTATGCTGATACGTTTTGTAATTGTTCCGCTGTTCAGGTGATCACAAGCCTGCATAATAATCATAGCCTCTTTCAGCCCAATAATCCGGAGGTTTTTGATTGCTGAAGTAAATGGTGCCAATTTGTTTCAAATGTTTTATCCCGTATTTTACAGGAATGATAAGGCGTAGTGGAAACCCCTGGTTCATAGGCAGTGCCTTATTGTTCATTTCATAGCATAAGATAGTTTGAGACTGCATGGCGCTCGGCATATCGATGCCAACGTAGTATTTTTTATCCACTGTTTGCAGGCCCACATAACTGAGCTTTTCTTGCGCATCGAGATGATAGTACTGCATGAAAGTTTTTAGTGGCACGCCAGCCCAATGAGTAACCTGGCTCCAGCCTTCGATACACTTAAAGTCAAAGATGACATCTTTCCTGGGCAATTTTTTGATATCGTCCAAACTCAACTTTAATGTATCTCCCGTTGACCTCACCACATTAAGTCGCCACGTGCTTGTATCAATCGTCTTTTCCATTCCGATGAGACCGTTCACCCGCACATTTTTTACGGCATCTTTCTCCGGGAATTCTTTAGCGAGATGATCGGTGTCGAAAACCGCGGTCTTCAATATTTTTTCGTTTGCTTCAAGTGTTTTTCGGAGTGGTTTCAGCGCGCCTTGTTCAGTCGGTTGATGGTTCAGCCATTTCCAGAAAAAAATTGCCACAAGCAAAAGCACCGCAAAACTGACAAATGAGAATACGGCTCTTCTTCTGAATGAGGAAGGGCGTATTTCCTTTGTTCTCTTCGAAAAAAAATCAGGCCTCTTCATTGGAATGAATTGGTTTAGCCGGTTTGATAACTTCAAGGCCGGATATCATCGCCTGGAAATTATTCCAGCCAGTTATGATGACCTGTACAATATGGATCAGGAAGAACACAACATAGCCGATAGTCAGTATGAAATGCTCAACGCGTGCGGCCTCATAGCCGCCGCACATCCAGGCCATCCACCAAAATTGAACTGGCTTGTAAATGGCGAGGCCTGTCCACACACTTCCGATCCCCATTAAAATGATCAGGGTATATGCAATGCGCTGGGCTGCGTTATATTTCAACTGCGGAGGTTGATATTTTCGAATGTGCAGGTCGTGCAATAACACTTGCCACGCTTCTCTGAAAGATCGTCGGTTAGGAACAAGATATCTCCACTCACCAGAAAAAATCGTGTAAGCCACATAAACGATTCCATTCACCACAAACAGCCAGGCGAAAGCGAAATGAAAACTCATTCCTTTCGCAAGGTGGAAAGGTACTTTCAGTGCTTTGTAAAAACCGTCTGGAAAAAATTTGATGATCGTTGTATCAGCAACCGCGATCTTATAAACGCCATTAGCCCAGTAGATCAGCAAGCCACTCCATATCATGATGCCAAGCACCGGAAAGTTTATCCAGTGAAACCACCTGATCGCAAGCGGATGTTTCCTGATCACTTTCATGCGCAAAAGTTAGCACAATTTT
>DASQJI010000316.1:0-4151 GCA_035631175.1 Parafilimonas sp. | reverse complement strand
TCCAGCTTTAGCCTGTCTATAACGAGATCATGATAAACGCCGACGATTTGCCCTGATGCTTTTTCATTGGTGGCAGTGAATTGAAAATCGAGTTTGTTAAGCACGCCGCTTTGTATATGAAACTTTCCGAGATTTTCTGCACAAGGGTTCAATGCCGGCAGCTTCAAATCAGCAATTGTTCCCTTAATGTATTGTGCACCGCTCGACAGATCGAGACGAATTGTTGCGTGTAATGAACCAGCATTCATGATCGATCCTCTAACGATCGTCGTTAAAAAAGCAGGATCATTTTTTTTCGGATGATTGACGAGCGGAGATATGTCGATATTGATGTGATCCATTTTTATAGATCCCGTTTGTGCACCTTCTTTTGGAAATTCTTCCGACTCCACTAAAGCATCGTTCAATTTGAAATGATGAATGTGCACTTCGATCGGAATTTTTTTCAGATAATCGAGCGACGTGGGCTGCACCTTCATTTCACGTGGCAGACGCCTGTCGCGAAAAACATCCATTTGCGCATTGCTGATTACCAATTCCTGTGCAAAAAATTTTTTTTGAAGCAACTGCGGCATGTTGAGGCCCGAAACTTTGATATGCGCAACAGTGCCTTCAATTCGATCGGCCTGGTGTCCAAGCTTTTGGCCAAATGCGATTTTGCCTAATTGAGGAATTATTCTGAGGGAGTTTATTTCAAGCACGGAATCGCTGCTATTGATTGAAATTTTTTTTATCTGCAACAACTCATAATCGGCTAATTGATATTTGATATCATTCAATTCGCAAAGAACATTTGAAAAATGTATGCTGTCTTTTGAAAACGATGAGTCGATGTCATAAATGCGAACATTATAGATCGAAAGTTCGCCATTAAGCAACGTGTCTTGCTTTTCATTCTTAACTTCCAATACACTTACATGCCGTAATTCGACGGAGTTCAGGAACATGGTATTGAATGGCAGGTGAACGTTGTTAAAAGCGTTAGATGGAATGGTGTCGTTGCGATCTAGCAGAAATCGATCGAGTTTTATGAGCGCATTATCCAGACGTACATTAGCTGCCGAAAGATCTTTGGATGAAATAAATTTCAACAAACAAATTCCTGTTATCGATACAGACTGAAAGTAAGCGGCATGACTATGGTTTTTATCTAACACAGGTTGATAGCGCAGCACAAGACTGTCTATCCGAACAGAAGCACCGATGAGATTTACATGGATCGCAGAAAAATCGCTGATCACATAGGGAGCAAACTGTTGTAGCGTGGCGCTGATCTTTTTTTGAATTACTGATTTTACCAGCGCATTTCCAACGAGGAGAACAGTAACCAGCATCAATGCGCCGATAAACACATAGATCAAAAACTTCCCTGTTCTTTTTCTTTTCATAGGAGGCTGGCTTTAACAATAATGAACTGGTAATATGCCCGTTTGGTTGTCTGCATTGCGAGACTTCGCTATTGCTTCTGCACAACGGTAGGCCATGCGCACTCACGATGAATTTATACATGGTACAGCCTTTGTATTTAAAACCGCATGGATATCCGGACCTCAGAAAAATCTTCGAAGGAAAAAAAACAGGTAAGAGAACTTCACGATAATAAACGACAAAAATTATGGATCGGCGGCTATTTGTTACTGGCCGTGGCTTGCCTTCTGCTGTACTTTCTTTTCAGGCTGGACATTTTTGATGTTATTGGAACATACCGAAATACGTTGTTGAAGTTATTGCTGGCGGCGGCTACGTGTTTTGGGGTCCTGATCATAGCCAGGATAACGCAAGGCATCGTTGCAAAACGTTCGCATACCCGCGCAATACAGTATAATATGGTGAGGCTGATCAGGCTGATCACAATAGTAATCATGGTGTTTGTCGTGATTTCCTTCCTTAATGCAAACTGGTACACAGCCGCTGTTTCCCTGGGCCTGATCTCGTTGTTGCTTGGCTTTGCTTTACAAACGCCGATCGCATCACTGATCGCCTGGTTTTATATCGTGATACGGGTGCCATATAAAGTGGGCGACAGAATCCAGCTCGGGCAATTTACGGGCGATGTAGTTGAGATCAATTATTTCGACACGACCTTGTGGGAGTTTGCGGGTAATTACATGACGAACGATCTTCCGAGTGGACGACTGATCAGGTTTCCAAACGTGATGGTGTTTCAATTTGAAGTGTATAATTATTCCTGGCAGAAATTTCCTTACATCTGGAACGAGATCCCGTTTCATATTTCATATCAAAGCGACCTGGACTGGGTAGAGAAAACGATTCGTACTACTGCAAAAAAAGAATTAGGAACGGGCATGGAAGAACATGTGCGCGAACTGCGTGATCTCATAAAACGCACTCCTGTTGATGAGCTCGAGATAAAAGAGTACCCGTTTGTGAATTTTCGTATCAACCCAAATACCTGGGTTGAGGTGCTTTTGATTTATTTGGTTGACCCAAAGCAGGCTTCTGCGGTTCGCACGAATCTCATAAGAAAAGTGATCGCCGCTTTGCTGCGGGAACCGGATAAGGTGATGTTTCCTAAAGGAGACGCGAGGTAGCCAGATGTTTGAAGTTTGAAGTTTGATGTTTGAGGCGAGGCTTAGTTCTTTCATTTTCATATGGTGGTTTGACGCGGGTTAGTAACTTTGCCAAATGAGTAATGGAAATTCTATTTTGTCAATAGTGAACGATGAGAAAGACGCCAGTCTGCGGCTCATCGGTGAAAAAATATTAAGCAACGAACGCATAAATTTCGACGAAGGTGTTTTGTTGTTTGAAAATTCTTCGTTGGCTTACGTGGGAGCGTTAGCGAATTATGTTCGCGAAAAACTGCATGGAGACAAAACGTATTTCAATCGAAATTTCCATATTGAACCAACCAATGTATGTGTATTTGCCTGTAATTTCTGTTCTTACTCGCGGCTGTATGCTCACCGTGATGAAGGCTGGGAGCTCAGCAAAGAGCAAATAATGCATATCATTCAGAAATACGATGGCAAACCTGTGACGGAAGTGCATATCGTTGGCGGCGTCCATCCTAAAATGAATTTTTATTTTTTTGCTGACGTGTTAAGATCGATCAGGCAACACCGTCCTGAAATTCACATAAAGGGCTTTACGGCGGTCGAGCTGGATTATATGATACGAAAAGCAAAGCTGAGCATAGAAGAAGGGCTTCGTTTATTGCATGAGGCAGGTCTTGATTCTTTACCCGGCGGCGGTGCAGAGATCTTTCATCCTGATATTCGCGAACAGATCTGCGCAGACAAGGTTGATACCGATGGCTGGCTGAATATTCACAGAACCGCGCACCGGTTGGGCATGCATTCAAATGCAACGATGTTATTCGGCCATATCGAAAAATACCATCATCGCGTTGACCATATGGAACGCTTACGCCAGTTGCAGGATGAAACGCATGGCTTCAACACGTTCATACCACTCAAGTTCCGCAACAAAGAAAACGACATGAGTAATGTTCCGGAAAGTTCATTGGTCGAAGACATGAAAACGTATGCCATTGCGCGTTTATACCTCGATAATTTTCCTCACCTGAAAGCGTACTGGCCAATGCTCGGCAGGCAAAACGCACAACTGAGTTTATCATTTGGCGTTGACGATCTCGACGGCACGATCGATGATACGACAAAGATCTATTCTATGGCCGGGGCTGAGGAAAAAAACCCTGCGCTGTCCACAGCGCAACTCGTATCTCTCATCAGGCAGGTAAAACGCGAGCCTGTTGAAAGAGATACACTATATAATGAGATAAAGAATTATGCTCACGAAGACATCCATGAGCTGGAAATAAACCCGTATTACAATTAGAAGGTAACAAAAACTACACGCGGGCACAACCCCGCATACCTTTAAGCCGGTATTTCTTATTTTAGTGGCATGAAGATCGCGATCATCAACGGTCCCAATTTAAACTTGCTGGGTAAACGCGAAACGGATGTTTACGGAAACATGCCTTTTGAAGTATACCTTGAACAATTAAAGCTTGCTTTTTCCAGTGTCGCCTTTCATTACTATCAAAGCAATGTAGAAGGCGAGCTGATCAACGAAATTCAAAAAGTTGGTTTCGATTATGATGGTATTGTCTTGAATCCCGGCGGGTATACCCACACATCTGTTGCCTTAGGCGATGCGATCGC
>DASQJI010000315.1:0-2947 GCA_035631175.1 Parafilimonas sp. | reverse complement strand
AACCTGCACAACATCCGTGTACCCGATCACCTTCATGCCGCCGATGGTAACAATGATCGCAAAAATGGCAAGGCCGATCATGCAACTTTCGAAACTGATCCCCGACAAAGAATTTATAGCTAACGCACCGAGATACATGATGGAGGTGAGATTGACAAACACGTAAACAAGTAACCAGAATATCGCCATGATAGTACTCACGTTGTCGTTATACCGCCGCGCTAAAAATTGCGGCATCGTGTAAATTTTATTTTTCAGATAAACGGGGATGAAAAAAATTGCCACAAGGATCAATGTGGCCGATGCCATCCATTCATATGTTGAAATTGCCAGCCCGAGTGCAAAGCCCGAGCCCGACATGGCGATGAAATGTTCGGATGAAATGTTTGATGCGATCAGCGATGCACCGATTGCCCACCATGTTAACGAACCTTCTGCCAGAAAAAAATCTTTTGAATCCATCTGCTTCGCCTTCTTCTTGTGATAGATCCAATAACCATAGACAGCTACCACGATGAAATAGATGAGAAACACGATGTAGTCGGGCGTTGTGAGATGGTTCATACAGCAGTTCGAAACTATTTGAAGTAGGAAAATAATAAATAAACTTCGTGCGGGGTGAAATTCAGTCGAAAAGATTGAGTCGGATGAAAAAGGAAGACCTGACAGGTGCGAAGTTCTGTAAGGTCTGTCGATTTAGATATCGCTTTACTATTCAAAACAAAGCTGTCAGGGTTTTTTAAAGAACCCGTGGCACTAGTAAATGTTGTGCGTTTTTTTGAAAATGAAAACCTGACAGGTTCTCTCTATACTTTCATTCTGTTACAGATTCCGAATGCGCGCTTATTCGCGTTAAAAGTATATCCCCCACGAGCTATACGGGTTTCAACTTTTCTGCGAGAGCTTTTGTTCAGCCAGTTTTGTTCCCTCGATTCGTGATCTGATCTTTGCAAACGCCGTGTCTCTTGAAGTTGATAAATCATCCGCGAATGGTGAAAAGCCGCAATCATCAGTGGTGCCTAGTTGTGCAACAGGAATTATTTCAGCAGCCTCTAAAATAGCATCACGTATTTCTTCCGCTGTCTCGATTCGCGGATCAAGAACATTCGTAACCCCGAGAAATACTTTTTGAAATGGTTTGATATGCTCTCTGATAGATTCCAGAACAGCCCCTTTATCCTTTTCGGCGGCATACTCCAGGTAAAAATTAGTCGCGTTCAGATCAAACAAAAGCGGAAGCAGGTTTGAGTAACTTATGTCTGCGCTGTGTGTAGAATCGCGATCGCCGCCCGGGCATGAATGGACGCCTATTCTTCGCCGCTCTTCGTCGGTAAATCGTGCGAACGCCTGGTTATTAAGGTCGATAAAAGCTTTTAGTAGGCCACCCGTCGGATCAAGCTTAAGGGATAATCTTGCTTCTGTAAAATCAACCTGCACGTTGTGGGCGCCGCTGTTTAAACTCTTTCTTATATCTGATTCGGCCTCGTTCAGCAGATCGTCTATAAATTGCTCTCTTGAATAGCCTTCAATGCCATCCTGCGGGTACAATAGACTGATGGCTGAAACCGAAATAACAGCTTGCTTAACCGGCGTTGCTGTAAACTGTTTTGCTTTTTCCAGGTACCTGCTTGCATATGTTTGGTAGCGGAAAGGACCTGACGTAATTTTCGGCAACTGCCTCGTATGGCCGTCGGCGAACGGTATCACAACACCGTCCGGTGCTAAATTGGTCAAGCCGCTGATCGGATAAGTTGCAAAACTTGGTTTTGTTTGTTCTCCATCTGTTATAACCGGCGATCCCGTTTCTTCGAATCGTGTGATTGTATCTTGCAACGCTTTATCAAAGAGCTTTGAGAGCTCGTTTTCTGTTATTTGTTGCTGAGCGAATGCGCCCATTGCGTCTACCAGGTATTTTGGCCGCGGAATGCTTCCTATTGGTTCTGTAAGAATTTTCATACTATTATTTTTTGAGTTTGGTTCGAAGCTACCGACTGTTCTGCAATATTCCGGTCCAGTATCAGATATCTTTCATCATTCCTGCACGCTGGTGAGTGGCCGGTAAAGTTGGAATGCTTTATAATTCGAAAACAATTAATCTGAAGCCGGAGCACGCGGGTATATTCTTTTTATTTTTAACGCATGCTCCCGTATCATATCCAACTTCAGCAACAATTTGTCCTGCACGCAGATCCGGCACGAGCCGCAGGTGCCAAAGCATATTTACTCAATCAATTTGAATTTTATGGTATCCCGATGGCCGAACGCAGAAAAGTTTGCCGTGCATTCATAAAAACAAATCCGCTTGCTTCAATAAACGTCGTAGAAAACGTGGTGAAGGAAGCATGGAAACTTCCGGAGCGTGAATGGCAATATTTCGGTATTGAATTGCTTACGCATTACAAAAAGCAATGGAGGATCTCAACAATAAAACTTATTGAATATTGCATTACGCATAAAAGCTGGTGGGACACGGTCGATTGGATCGCAGACGCGTGGGCAGGCGAATACTTTACATTATTTCCCGAACAAACAATCGCCATAACCGGTAGATGGAACCGATCTGATAATATGTGGTTACAGCGTAGCAGTTTATTGTTTCAAAAGAAATACAAAAAAACAACAGACACAAAATTGCTGAGCAAGTACATCGTTCATCTTTCAGCGTCAAAGGAATTCTTTATTCGCAAAGCGATTGGTTGGATATTGCGCGAATACGCAAAAATGGACCCAGCGTGGGTGAAGAATTTCGTCCAGTCGAATGAGTTGTCGTCATTAAGCAAACGAGAAGCGCTGAAACATTTGTGATGTGCAGTTTGGTGGTTATTCGTTATTGGGTTATTGGGATATTCGGCTATTGGCAGAGTGCGCTTATGACTAGAAAGCAACTTCGCATTTCAAAAATCCATACTTTTAGTAGCTGCTTACTAAGCTTGTAAAAATTTGATTA
>DASQJI010000314.1:0-6974 GCA_035631175.1 Parafilimonas sp. | reverse complement strand
AGATTATCTTTTGGTATTACAAAACGAACCGCATCCACCACGCTGTCGGTTGCATTAACCGTTCCGTTAGCTTTCACCGCATTCGCATCAACTGGCAAGGCCACTTTGTGAACCGGGAAAGTATTATACCGGTTTCCGTTCTGCGCGTCAACCAATGATACGTCGCTTCCAACATAATCCTTCATCATTTGGTAAAGGTCATAGTAGCGGTCTTCGGGGAACTGCGGGTTGCCGTTAAAGAAAACTACATCCCGCTGGTTGCCTTCGATCTGGGCAGGCGTCATGATAACATCTATAGGAGCACTTTCATTTACTTTATACCGAAGTTGATTGATATACCAGTCGGTGCCCAATAGACTTGTGTTGATGACGCGAATGTCGGGCCTCACGCCTTCCACTTCCTGCGCGTACCAGAGCGGGTAAGTGTCGTTGTCACCAAACGTAAAGAGGATCGCGTTAGGCGCGCAGCTTTCGAGGTAGTCTTTAGCGACATCACGTGCCAGTTCCTTTTTGTGGCGGTCGTGATCATCCCATTCCTGCTGGCCCATTAAGATCGGAACAGCCAAAGCGATAAGGACGGAAGCATAAGTAATTGCCTGGTTGCTCTTCGCTGTTTTCAGGATATACGGAATACCGGCTGCGATCGCTCCAAATAAAACAGCGAACCCTAATGCTAACCCAATACCGGCGCCGGCCCCCAATCCGCCCAATAAGAACAATGCAGCAACTACGCCGCCTGAAATAAGCGTTGATTTCAATAACTTTTGGTCCCAGCTCGCTGCGAGTTCAATAAAGTACGGAACGGCGAGCCCTATCCACACTGCAAATGCATAAAAGGAACCTACGTATGCATAGTCTCGTTCACGTGGCTGATAACCTGGTTGGTTGAGGTAGATGATCACTGCAAATCCCGTGAAGAAGAACAGTAACATGTTCACAAGTGCATCGCTGCCCTTTTTTCTGAAATGATAGAACATGCCTATAAGCCCAAGTATGAAAGGCAACATGAACATAGTGTTATGCGCCTTGTTGTGCTTGAGGCTGTCGGGCAACACGCTTTGGTCGCCATACATTGAATTATCTATAAATGAAATGCCCGTGATCCAGTTCCCGTCGCGCACATTGCCCGTGGCCAGGCCCTGCAGATCGTCCTGTTTCCCGCTGAAATTCCAAAAGAAATAGCGGAGATACATAAAATAAGTTTGATATGAAACGAGGAACCTGACATTATCCATAAACGTTGGCGCCCGTTCATATTTGCCGTCCTCCGTCTTACGGATATTCATGAACATCGCGTAATAGTCCGCGTGGCCCTGGTCATTGCTCGCGTCCCACATGCGCGGGAACACCATTTCGTCTGCTTTGTTATAAACGTATTTATAGCTGCGAACAACTTTGATGTAGTCGTCCTTGCTTTTTTGGTAAGTATATTCTTCTTTCGAATTGATCGGGTTTGCGGTAAATTTTTGCCCATAAAGAATTGGAAAATCGCCGTACTGATCGCGGCCAAGATAACCCACTAAACTCATCGGGTTGTCAACATTGTACATGTCTACTGCCGGATCAGCGTTGCTGCGAATAAGTGTAGTGATGTATGAGCTGTAGCCGATCAGCATAAAGGTCAGGCACCATAACCCGAGCCGCAGATAATACCAGTTCTTTCGCGACGCATATCGAAGGCCGAACCAGATGAGCACTGCAACCAGGATAAAAAATATAGTAAACCCAGAAGAGAAGGGCAAATGCAGTGAGTTGACGGCAAATATGTCAAATAATCCGGCCCCTTTGATGGAGACCTGGATCACACCAACCTGCACAACACCAACCAGCACACAGCCGATCAGGAAGAAGATATAAATTCCTCCATAATAATCCTTCCTGTCTTTATTGTAAGATTCTACGGCGAACAGAAGGCCCACGGCCGCAAGCGTACCCAGGATCATTAACCCGGCGACAGTGGCATCCATCGGGATTCCACGCGCACTGTCGGCAGCGGCGCTGGCACCGACAAGCGCTGCGATAAATGCAAGTACGCCGCCGGCTAGTATGATACGAATAAACCATTTTCTCAATGTGGCATAACTAAAATGCTCACGTTTGCGGAAATAGTACACCATTACGATGGCCGGGATAGTAAGCAGGTTCAGCAAGTGCACACCGATCGATAAGCCCATCATAAAAAAGATAAACACGATCCACCGGTCTGCACCAGGCTCATCAGCCACATGTTCCCATTTCAATATCGCCCAGAAAACTATTGCTGTAAAAAAAGAGCTCATCGCATATACTTCGCCCTCAACCGCACTAAACCAAAAAGAATCGCAGAATGTGTAGGCCAGCGAGCCAACAATACCCGCACCCATGATCGCGATCAACTGAAGTTTGGTAAGTTGGTTATTATCCCGGCTTTCGCCCAGCGCAATGCGTCGTGCAAAATGCGTTATCGTCCAGAATAAAAACAAAATAGTAAAACCGCTGGACAGGGCACTCATTACATTCACTCCTTTCGCGGCCGTTAGCGGATGATCACCGAAGAGGATGATGAAGACCCTTCCAATTAGCACAAACAAGGGTGCACCGGGCGGGTGGGGAATTTGAAGCTTAAAACAACTGCTTACAAATTCACCACAGTCCCACAAACTGCCGCCTGCTTCGCTGGTCATGATATATACCGTACAGGCGATGAGGCAGATCACCCAGCCCGTAATATTGTTGATGCGCTTAAAGCTCATGTAGAAATTTTTGAAATTGGTCCTGGTTTTTAAAGGCAGCAAACCTAATGTAAACAATTGAAAATGGAAAATGGGCCGATATTTTTAAGAATTGTTTGCAACGTGCCCTGAATGGTAGTAAAGGATTTTCGCCGTCAAAAAAACCACGTGAAAACCTAAGCGGCCTGCTGAACAATACCGCTATACTTGTCGGTTTCGCGTTCAATTCTTCAGCTTAATGTGTGCTGCTGAAGGAAACAGAAGCGTATCCATTCGGCTTCCCTTTCGGAGTAAGAAGTTGTGTAGCCCGGGCAATATAAACCTGGTCGTGATAAACGAACGTTCTCCCATTCACGTAACAAACTTCCTCGCACGATTGCAGATTTGTCCCGAGATAACCGTTATAAAAATCAATCATGATATCGTTCGGGGCCGTTACTCCAAAATACTTGATGGCTCTTGCCGGCGGAAATGATACTGCTTCGATCTTATAAAAGATTTGTATTTGTTCATTCTTGTTGTTCT
This sequence comes from Parafilimonas sp., assembly GCA_035631175.1. Lineage (GTDB taxonomy): Bacteria > Bacteroidota > Bacteroidia > Chitinophagales > Chitinophagaceae > Parafilimonas. The sequence goes on along the minus strand of DASQJI010000314.1, from coordinate 3,738 downwards.
TAAACGAATAGGTTAACGCATCTCCCGACGAATCAACTTTAACCATAGTGAAACCCTGAGCGCGCGCCAAAACAAGATCGTTGAACGCAGGTATGACGGCTGCGTCTGAATCTACAATGAACCATTTAGGTGAAGTGGATATTTGGCGCTGTGCCTGGGCGATGACGGGGATCAGCAATATCAAAATTAATATCTGCTTCATGGTGCGAAGTTATTGCTTATTGACTTCGTGGATCGGCTGAATTTTTAATCCACGAAGCGTTTCGGATGAACGGCTGCCAATTATATCCGATGATTTCCGCCCGTCCATTTTTAAGAACTTTTCTCCGGTGCTTCATTTCAAATTGCGTTTCACAATTCCAAAAGCCAAAATCGATCACATGAAAAAAACCTTACTCTACTTTTTTATACTGTTTTCATTTTTCATCTGCGCTTCTGCGCGCGCTCAACAGAATGCGACGATTTCCGGGAAAGTAACCGCTTCCGAAAAACCCGTTGAAGCCGCATCGATTGCCCTGTTGAAAATAAAAGATTCTTCCACTGTAAAAGTTGAAGTGACGGACAAGCAGGGAAATTTTCAATTTGAGAATATCAAACCGGGCAATTATTTGGTGCAGGCTGACGTGCTTGGCTACAAAAAGATATTTACTCCTTCATTCCAGGTGAGTAATACCAACTCAACCGTCCACCTTGATGAAATAAAGCTTACAGAAGAATTAAAAGAACTTATGGCCGTAAACGTTACTGCGAACAGGCCACTTATAGAAAACAAAGCCGACAAGACAGTTGTGAATGTAGACGCCTCGCCAACGAACTCAGGTTTAACAGCACTGGAGGTTCTCGAAAAATCGCCGGGCGTGAACGTAGATAATGACGGCAACATTAAGATGAAAGGAAAGCAGGGAGTGAAAATTCTCATCGACGGCAAACCTTCATATTTGCAGGGCCAGGACCTCGTGAATTATTTGCGAAACCTGCCTGCGAACCAGCTTGACCAGATCGAGTTGATGACGCAACCTTCGGCAAAATATGATGCGTCAGGTAACTCAGGCATTATCAACTTCAAAACAAAAAAGAATAAGAATAACGGTTTTAATGGCAGTATAACAACAAGCGCGATCATCGCGAGATATTTTAAGAATACGAACAGCCTTAACTTCAACTGGCGGCAGGGAAAAATAAATGTCTTCGGCAATTTCGGCTACAGTGCATGGAAAGGTTTTAATGATATTTACATCGACCGCAGCTTCAGGGACTCGGCGTCAGTGCCGTTTAACCGTTATTATCAACAGCACACCTATGGCCGGTATTCGAATTACCCGTTCAATTTTAAAAGCGGCGTAGATTTTTTTGCAAACAAAACGACAACGGTTACCTTAACTGTGGACGGATTGGTCGACGGCAGCCGGTTCAAGTCGAACTCCACTTCCAATATTTATGACAGTCTGAAGAATTTCGTCCAATACAACGACGCGCTTTCCGAGAACCACAATCCATGGACAAATGTCGGTTTCGATCTCAGCCTGCAGAAGAAACTGAAAAAAGGTGGTGAGTTGGATCTCGATGGCGATTATATTTTTTATGATACGAAAGGCAACACCTATTCTTATAACTATTTGAAAAATCCCGACGGTTCACTGGTGGCCGATACAAGCGCACCGAATCCTTACCTGCTGAACGGAGATCTGCCGGCTCACATCGACATATACAGCTTTAAAGCAGATTACTCGCAGCCACTGAAAAATAACCTAACATTCGAGGCAGGTGTAAAATTGAGCTATGTAAAGACAGATAATGACGCGCTGTACACTTTGTATGACACGGTCACCGATAAATGGTACCTTGACCAGGCGCGTACGAATCATTTTATTTATAAGGAGAATATCAACGCAGGATATGTAAATTTTCAAAAACAGTTCAAAAAATTTTCTGTTCAACTTGGATTGCGCGCTGAGCAAACAATTTCTGATGGCAACCAGGTAATAAAGAATGAAACGTTCCATAAGAACTATACACAACTGTTCCCGACGTCGTATTTTAGTTACAAGCTGAATGATAACAACACGTTCAGTTTATCGTATGGAAGAAGAATTGAACGGCCAAGTTACCAGGACCTTAATCCATTCCAGTTCCAGTTAGACCGGTATACGTACATGCAGGGAAACCCCGACCTGCAGCCGCAATTCAGTCACAACATAGAGCTGAGTTATAATTATAAAGGCGATCTGAATTTCACAGTCAACTATACCGACGTTACAGACATTATTAACGACGTGCTTGAGACGGTAAAAGACGGGGAGAACTACAGCACATTTCAAACAAAAGAAAATATTGCGTCGAACAGGAATATCGGCTTGTCGGTAAACTATAATAAGCAATTGAAGAAGTGGTGGAGCATAAATGTATTCGGGAACGTCTACAACAACAAGTATAAAGGCGTAATAGGAGATGAGCCGATCGACATCAATATCACAGCCTTTAATGGAAATTTGAACAACCAATTCACTTTCAAAAAAGGCTGGCGCGCAGAACTCAGCGGCTTTTATACTTCGAAAGATTGGGTGAGCAGCAACATTCTTGGCGACCCGATTGGTATGTTCTCACTCGGTGGCAGCAAAACCATTTTAAAAAATAAGGGGACCGTAAAAGTAAATGTGAGGGACCCGTTCTACCTCATGCATTTTACCGGCAACACTGAACTGGATGGATTCACGGCGCATATTCACAGCACCTGGGATAACCGCAGGCTGATCTTCACTTTCGTCTACAGATTCGGAAAAACGAACGGTCAGCAACAAAGAAGGAGAACAACGGCTGCAGAAGAGGAGCAAAATCGGGTGAATACGGGCGGTGGGCAGCAATAAGGTCTTGCATGTTATCTTTGCGGCCTATGCAAAGGCGGCGTTCGGTTGCATTTCATACGTTGGGTTGTAAATTGAATTTCTCAGAAACTTCAACGCTTTCCCGTTTACTGGAAGAGGAGGGTTTTGATAAGAAAGAATTTACCGACGAAGCCGATGTGTACGTTATCAATACCTGCTCCGTTACCGATAATGCCGACAAAGAGTGCCGGCAAATTGTAAGAAGAATTCAACGCAAAGCGCCGGAGAGCATTGTAGTAATTACCGGTTGTTATGCGCAGTTGAAACCAAACGAGATTGCTGCAATTCCCGGCGTTGACCTGGTACTTGGCGCAGCGGAAAAATTCAACATCACAGAACATCTTAAAGAGCTCACGAAAAATGATTCGGCTAAGATCTGCAGTTGTGAGATAGATGCTGTCCAAGATTTTCATTCCTCCTACTCATTAAACGATCGTACAAGAACTTTTTTAAAAGTGCAGGACGGGTGCGATTACAATTGTTCATTCTGTACAATCCCATTAGCGCGCGGGAGAAGCAGGAGCGATACAATTCTGCATGTGATAAAAAATGCGAAGCGCATTGCAGGAAAACGGGTGAAGGAAATTGTTTTAACCGGAGTGAATCTCGGAGACTTTGGGCGAAGCGACCTCACCACATCCATTCCCAAACGAGACCACGAACCGGGATTCCGTGAAGAAACTTTTTCCGAACTTATACATCATTTGGATGATGTGGATGGCATCGACCGGTACCGCATTTCTTCGATCGAGCCGAATTTGCTAACCAACGAAATAATTGAGTTCGTTGCATCCAGTAAAAAGTTCATGCCTCATTTCCATATCCCGCTGCAAAGTGGCAGCAATCGAATTTTGGG
>DASQJI010000313.1:0-1648 GCA_035631175.1 Parafilimonas sp. | reverse complement strand
GAAGCGGGCAGCGCAGTAAAAAAATTTAAGAAAGGCGCAAAAGTTCTCAGCCCTTTCACGACGTCATGCGGCAAGTGCTTCTATTGCCGCGTTGGCCTTACCTGCCGCTGCGAAAAAGGAAATTTGTTCGGATGGGTTGAGCATGGCCATGGCCTCGAGGGAGCGCAGGCGAATTACGTGCGCGTCCCGATGGCCGACACTACGTTGCTTTCCCTGAGTGATGATCTCAAAGAACATAAAGGGCTGTTGCTTGGAGACGTTTTTTCTACCGGCTATTTCTGCGCTCAAAATGCCGGCATAAAACAGAAGGGCAGCAAACTTTTGAACGCTGTATATGTAGTGATCGGCTGCGGACCCGTAGGTTTGATGACCATAGTCGCCGCCAGGCATTTGGGCGCTGAAAATTTGTTTGCCGTTGATTCTATTCCGGAAAGGCTATCGCTTGCAAAACAATTCGGAGCGATTCCATTAAACGCGTCAATGACCGACGTTAACGCACAAATTTTAGATCACACATATGGCCGTGGCGCCGACGCGGTAATGGAGGCAGTGGGGAGCGAGAAAACATTACGATTGGCCATCGACCTTGTGCGTCCCGGCGGAACGATCTCATCTGTTGGTGTGCATACCGCAAACAATTTCGCGTTCTCTCCCATCGAGGCCTATAACAAAAATCTTATTTACAAAACGGGGCGTTGCCCGGCGCGCTTTTATTCAGAAAAACTTTTGCGGGAAGAAGTTCCGCAGCGCTACCCTATTGAAGATATCATCACTCATCAGTTTTCGTTAGACGACGGTGCAAAAGCATACAATGTATTCGACAAAAAGCTCGAGAACTGCATAAAGGCAGTACTTACACCAAATACTGCGAACATTGAAAATTCAGAATGACATTTGAAACGGGCGCTATGCAATAACAAATGCAAAGGCACTGTCGCGCCATGTACTAATTATCTCCGCTGGCATAATACTGTTTCCCGTTCCAATGAATCCCGCAGTAAAGAAGATAGCGACGGTGTTGGGAAGGAACGATTCTGCCTGTGCTTTGCAACCGGCACTATGAACCGAATAGGCTGAAGATTTAGCAGATTCAATCATCTTCTTGTTGTCTTTGGATTGTTCTGACGGGAAACAGTTTACTTTTACCACTTCGTCTGATTGATTGGGAGATCAAAATAGCAATGCTCATAGATAGTCCAAAAAAAATAATTTTATTTTTTACCCCCGAGATCAAACGCGTCTCCCACGCCTCAAATACTGATTACTCACTTCAAAAAAAAAATTTTTTATGCCTGAAGTAAATGAATTAAAAATCGCGCAGCCGGTCAAGTCTATTGCGGCAAAAGGTTATGCTGCCATGGCGGTATCAGAAGACCTGCAACCATTCCAATTTGCGAGACGCACACCTCGTCCGCATGATGTATTGGTAGAGATACTTTATTGCGGCGTTTGTCACTCCGACCTTCATTTTGTCCGCAACGATTGGGGGATGTCTGTTTATCCATTGGTGCCGGGTCATGAGATCGTGGGAAGAGTCGAAGCCATAGGTGACCATGTAACAAAATTTAAAGAAGGCGATCTTGTTGGCATCGGCTGTATGGTGGATTCCTGCAGGGAATGTGATTCATGCAAACAGGGGCTTGAACAA
>DASQJI010000312.1:0-1609 GCA_035631175.1 Parafilimonas sp. | reverse complement strand
CGCAGGATTTGAACCACAACTTCGGAACCAGCAATATGAATGGCGCGACATCCCCGATGCGATCGTAGAGCAGGTGATTGATTATTGAAAGAGGCCGTTAATCTTTCGCAAAGAATGATCAACTGAACTGTACACGCCGATGTATTTTCTAAATTGGCAGAGACACACGCAATATGAAGGGAAGCAGAAAAGCATACTGGCCCGCTATCTTTTTCATGCTGGTGACCATCACCGCCGTGAAATCGCAAACAGTCACCATATACGATTCTTTCCCGCAACTCGAATCGCGTTTTCACATGTCAGGCGATACAACGCTGCTTGTAAACTTTTGGGCAACATGGTGCAAACCGTGCATTCAAGAGCTTCCTTATTTCCAGTCGCTCGAAAAAAAATTCGCTGGTAAGAAATTCAAGATCTTACTGGTAAGCCTCGACTTCAGAATGCAGCTTGAAACACAGGTGATACCATTCGTCAAAAACAAAAAAATAAAACCGGAAGTTGTCTTACTTGCAGACGGCGACGCAAACAATTGGATACCCAATGTAGACAGCCAATGGGATGGCGCGATCCCGGTAACATTGATGATAGTACACGGTGAAAAATTTTTTTATGGGCACGGATTCGACTCTCAAAAACAACTCGAAAGCTGGATTGGCGCACATCTTAATTAGATTTTCTTCGTTGATTTAAAAATGAGAGCTATGAAAAAAATATTTCTGATCAGCTTCTGCTCCGTGGTGGTGCTGAGTACGCTGAGCAGTTTTAAACTTACGTCGCCGGCGGGTTATAAGATCGGCGACAAAGCCGAAGATTTCGCGCTGAAGAATGTCGACGGGAAAATGGTGTCGCTGAAAGATTATCGGAACGTGAAAGGATATATCGTCGTCTTCACATGCAACCACTGTCCTTTTGCAAAAGCATATGAAGAAAGAATAATTGAATTGCATAAAAAGTATGCGCCGTTGGGATACCCGGTTGTTGCGATCAATCCCAATAACCCGCAAATGAACCCGGAAGACAGTTATGAAATGATGCAGGCGCGTGCAAAAGAGAAAGCGTATCCCTTCGCTTACCTCTTCGACGAAAAGCAGCAAGTGTATCCAAAATTCGGCGCAACCCGTACGCCGCATGTATTCTTGCTTACGAAGGATCTTTCGATTGCATACATTGGCGCGATCGACGACAATTCCCAGGATCCTTCGGCGGTGAAAAACAAGTACGTTGAAAATGCTATCACCGCATTGGAAAAGGGCGAACAGCCAAATCCTGCGGTTACAAAAGCAATAGGCTGCTCGATAAAGTAGAACGTATTGCGTGATTGTTTTATTAAATCTCAATTTTTTTCCTGGCATCTCGTCGTGTATTCGAATCTTGCTGGTTGAACAGCTCAGAACCACAAAGACGCCAGGTCACGAAGCGTCAAAAAGTATAATGGTCTCGTCGCTCACTGGATCATCAATTTTTGATACCTCAACACAATCAGTTTCTCGTTTGTCATTTAGAACGATCGCTTTACATTGCGAAAATCAAACACCCGGGCTTAAAAAAAAACATCACATTTGCGTGAACACTATCTGCACATGAACCAGTTTAACGAAGCCTGCGATTA
>DASQJI010000311.1:0-8546 GCA_035631175.1 Parafilimonas sp. | reverse complement strand
CTCGAACATATAGTGCTGGAAACGGATGCTCCTTATTTGACGCCGGTGCCTTTTCGTGGAAAGAGGAATGAGAGCAGTTACCTAAAAATCATTGCGGGTAAGCTGGCTGAAGTGAAGGATATTTCTGTTGATGAAGTAGCTGAGATCACGACGGCAAATGCTGAAAAAATATTTGGCCACTGAATGGCCGAAAGTGGAATGAATGTATGCGGATCGTGTACTTCGATTTCTCTTTCACGCCTTAAGAATGCTCTCCTGGTGAATAGGTGTCCTAAACCGCTTGCTCATCCGGTCAAAATGCTTCCAAAGACGCTTGTCTAACTCGTTAGGTTAGCCAACAGAAAAAACGAGACAAGCAAATCTTTCAGCGCTGAGTATGTAAACGACGAAGCAGGGTGGCGGCGTGCGGAGGAGAAGGGATTCGAACCCTTGATACCCTTTCGAGTATACACACTTTCCAGGCGTGCCTCTTCAACCACTCGAGCACTCCTCCTTATACTGTTATTGGTCAAAATTGACGGCTCACAAAATTAGTCGCTTGCCGTTCAGGATCCGAATAATTTTTATGGATTCAATTTGTAATTCATGTTGTTCCGCCCTTGGCGCGATTAATAAAAAAGCAGGAGCGGCAACTCCTGCTTTTTTATTATAGCCTAACGATTATTGTTTCTGCAAAAGCAATCGCAGATTACCGTAGTCACCCGAGGGCGCGAAATGATCAAGGGTCAGGTCTATTGTTCCGGTGCATGAAAAAACGAATCCCCCACCAACGGCAGTCATAGATGGCTCAAAAGCGATTTTTGAATAATTCCCATAATTGGTTTCAGGAACTGTGGCGATGCCATTCGCAGGGTCGACATCCACAATCAACGGGTCTATGACGTCACCATATGCCGGGTTTGGATAGACATGCGATAAATTCACCTGGTTTGGACCCGGTCCATCTTCTACTTGTACCAGGTCGCCGGGAGACCAGTCAGCCCAATCGTCCTGTAATACTTTGTAAGTACCTCCAACTGGCGCAATAAAGGGACAGCCGATGTACACCGTAAAGCGGAGGGCCATATTGTAGTTTGAGTTACTCTCAAATGACGGATCGATGTTTACGATATCGAACTGTCGCCCATCCTGCGTATAGATCCTGTTGTAGAAAGTGAAACTGGCGCCGGCCTCGAAGTCTGCGAGCGTGATGCCTAGCGCGTCTGCCGTTTCCTGAGCGGAGGCTGTAATCACGGTGCTATCCGGAGTGTAGTCTATCGACTTAATGAAAGCCCACGCTGTCGTGTCTAAATTGCCTCCGCCCTGAACAACATAGAGGTTAATGTGATCGATGGGGCTGCCGACACCTTTCACAGAAACACTTATTTCAGAATTAGACAGATCTGAGATATCAAACGTGGTATTTGTTTTTGCCAGAAATGTGAGATAGGAGCCCGCCCCAAGGTTATTTACGTCATTGAGCGGGTTCGTATCGGTTTTTTTGCAACCGGTCATGCCGAGGATACCCCCAGCTACCACAAGTATTATTGCTATTTTTCTCATTGTTTGGAGTTTAATTTTAATGAATGAAGTCATCAGCATTATTATCCCAAAAAACTTTCTCCGGAGCAATGCCGAGGGTCTTCTGCGTGGGCGCATTTAAGTTGCGATCAACGAAAACTGCGGGGTAATAAAATGAACGAATAAAATAGCCGGGGTTTGATGAATATGCCGTTAATTGCAGATTATCCGGTTTGCCTGTTCTGCGGTAGTTGTTGTAGGGCTCGATACCGTTACCCCAGGCCGCGATGTAGTACTCCTTCATCACGACGTTTAGTTTATCATCGTTACTTCCCGCAGCATCATAATCTGCCAAAACCAGGTTGACATATTTATCAATAGCAGTTTGGGCCGGATAATAGGCGCTGTACAATGCCTCGACATCCTGGCCAACAGACTTCGGATAGTTTATCACCTTGCTAATTGACGCGCGGACTCCATCCTCTAAAAGAGTTTTTGCGTTTCCTGAAATACTAAGTGCCAGTGTTGCTTCGGCTTTTAAAAAATCAGTGTACGATGCAAGCCATATTGGATTGATACCTGCACCCAATGCTCCTTCACTTATGCTTGAAATAGCTTCGGCCTGATCGGCGTCAAATTTTCCTCCGGCAGGATAAATTCCCCAAGCCGTACGTAGCTGGTTGTCTGGTGGAATTCCTGAGTTATCTCCATGATCTCGTCCCCAATATCCCCCTGTCGCAGGCAACGTGACAGGCAGGCAATACGGCATCCAGGAGGGGAACCAGGACGGCCTGGCCTGGGAGGCACAGGCACAAGTGATATCATCCACCGCATCATAATTTATGACCTGCCTGTAAAAGTAGAATCTCAACCGCGGATCGACGCGAGAACCTTTCTCATAACCAACAGCCCATAAAAAGTGAGTTCCAATGTAATCTCCGGCGCCATTTTCTGTATAATTGGAAACATAATGCGGATGCCTTGTATCGGGTGCCGAAATGTTTGTGCCATATTTAAACACAAAATCCTCTGAACCATCCGGTTCATCGATAAGATCATTGTCTGAAATTAATGCCGCTATTTTGTCTTTTGCCGAGGCGTCAGTTAATCTTTCATTCATATACAACTTCAGCTGCAGCGTCTTTACTAAAGTTGCCCATTTTGTTTCATCGCCGTCATAATAAAGGTCATTCTCAGGGCCGGCCGCAGGGTTTGGCGCCTCAAAATCAAGAAGAGCGCTATCCAATAGTTGATGCGCTGCTGCATACACATCAGCTCCCGCATCTGTTGTTGGATTTGTGTTGGAAGCTCCCTGGTCTATTTCGGAATAAGGCACATCTCCAAAATCATCAACCAGCGTAGCCAGCACATACGCCTTGAGCGTTCGGGCAATACCGGCTTGTATGTATTGTCCTTTTGCGTCAGCAAGGCCGATAAGCGCGTTTGCATTTTTCATTAATTCGGCGTAAGCGTTCGTCCATATTCCGTCAAACGTGTTAGGAGCGTACGCATTGCTGTAGATCGGTCCAAACATCACAGATTGCCGGGTCAATTCCTGCCCGCGATCCGAAGCCTCATTGTAAACATTTTTGAATTCCAATTGCACATAGTTCAGATATAAGTCCACATCAGCAGTATTGGGATCAGGACTATTTGGATTGACCAGCAGATCGTCCAGCTTTTTTGCACAGGACGCAAGCGTTCCGACCATCAGCAGGGCTATCAAAAGTTTCTTATAGTTCATGACAATAAGTTTTATTATTTAAAAGGTTATTCTGAGGCTGCCACCGATGCGGCGGGAAGAAGGACCGGAAAAGAACTCAAGACCGCGTCCATTGCTTACCCCAAATCCAGCAGCCTCCGGATCAAAATGCACATGTTTTGGAAAATTGGGTGCATAATACCATAAGTTCGTTCCGGAAAATGTAAGCGAAGCTGCACCAAAAGGCGTTTTGGATAACCATTTGTCGGGTAGTGTCCACGTTAAAGAAGCTTCTCTAAATCTAACCAGCGTGGCGTCATAGATCGCCAGATCACTCGTACTGCCCACAAGGTTATTAAAGTATGCTGCGGTAGCACTTACTTGTATATCATTTGGAGTTCCGTCTTGCTTGACGCCGGGTAGTATCATGGGCAGCGTTCTGTCAAAATCCGTTTCTTCTGTCACGCCTCTTCCGACAAGATTTACCGTGGTGGAAGAATAGTAATCGCCTCCTTCAGTAAACTCCCATTGCATTCTAAAGCTTAGCGATTTCCATGTAAGTGTGCTGATCCCTGTGAGTTTATAAAGCGGATTTGGATCTCCGGTAACTTTCTGATCGGATGAGATAAGATATGAGCCTGTTTGATCCACTACTCTTTGGCCAAATCCCTTTGATCCTGCCACAGTATCCCGCACAACATAATAACTTTTGATAACTCCATAAGGCTGGCCATTAATTGCAAAATTGCCCAGATCTGTGTAGCCTGCAATTAAAACCTGCGACAGGTCTTCCGGAAGGTCACTTACTTTGCTGCGGTTAAGGTCATAGAGACCGTCTAAATGCCAGGTCCAGTCTTTATTTCGGATGACTGTATAGCCTAGCGCGAGCTCTATTCCTTTGTTCGTAACGTTCCCGGCATTTATTGCTTCCAGTGTATAGCCGGTGCTGGGATCCAGTTCTCTAAAGAGAATTTGATCATTTGTTGTTCTTCTGTAAAAAGTCAGGTCAATACTAACCCGGTTGTCGATAAATCTGCCCTCCAGACCAGCTTCGATTTCTTTTTGCAGCTCAGGCTTTAAATCAGGATTAGCCAGCAGGTCATTGATGGAATTTGTGTTGATCGGTGTTCCATTCCTCTCTAAGAACGCCCGGGTATTAATGTCTAACACGGATCTAGTACTATAAGGGTCAGGAAAACGGGCACTAGTACCATACCCCAGTCGTACTTTTAGATAGTTAACGTTTTTACTGTTTTGCAATGATGCGATTGCCGAGGTAGGTATGAAGGAAGCGCTTACACTCGGGTAGAACAGGGTGCGATTGTTAGACTCGAGCGTAGATGTCCAGCTGTTGCGGCCGCCTAAGTTGAAGAATAAATAATCGTTATAGCCCACTATCGCCTGCGCAAACACAGCATAGCTTCTGGTGGCACTGGTATAATCGAGGTCTAGTCCATTTTCGCTCTTCGTGTCATGTGTAATGAAATTGGTGTGATCAAGCAAACCGAATACGAGCTGTTGAGTGCTGGTGTATCCAGTTTGTTTATAAGTTTCTTGTGTGCTGTTTACTCCTGCCGTTGCATTTAAACTCCATTTGTTTGCAAAGGGAGTGCTGTAATCAGCTATGAGCTGGTGGTTCCATATTACATTATTGCCTGCTGATGTGCGATAGATGCCAGTCGAATAATATGCGCCGCCTTTATTTTGTGCATAGAGTTGGTCTTCAGTATAGTTGTCGAGTCCTACCCGGTAAGTTAAGTTAAGGGACTTCATTACATTGTATACCGCCTGGAGGTTGCCATAACTGCGATTCACATTATCTTTTGTGAATGCGTTGGCGACAGTCCAGCGCGGGTTCTGAATGTCATTGGCAGAACGGTAATAGACATGGCCACCGGTAACAGGATCTTGGTATGGTAGGCCCATCAGATCCACGGTAGTCGGTGTGTACATCACATCTCCAAATACAGATGTATTTGATGCACTACTCCCGAAGCTGGTGCTGGTTGGAGGCGAGGCTACGTTGTTGGTTACATAATTGAGGGCACCGCTTACAGTGAACCGGTTGGAAAGTTTTGCCGTTCCGCCGAGGCCAAATGAATTTCGTATTTGATTATTTCCCGGTGTAAACCCTTCGTCATCTAAATAACTATAGTTGAGATTATAATTGACAGCACCCGCGCTGCCGGCTACGTTAACCGATGTATTACTAACCAGGCCAGTGCGGAAAAACTCTTCAACGCTGTTATAGAATTTATATTCATACGGTGCGCCTTCGAAAATTGGATTACCATTCTCGTCTTTAAAATCTGCGTTTATAGCGTCTCTGTCATATGGATGATGCACGATTTGAGGAGGGTCAGTGATCTTAGCACCCCAGTTGCTGAAAAATGTAACGCCCAGGCTAAGATCGAATCCGCCACCCCATGTTTTTTCGTAGTCAGGAAGATTAGCCACTGAATTAGCAAAGAAGGATTGCGTAACCGTTATTTCCTGTTTGGATTTTGCTTTCTGCGTGGATCCGGTTTTTGTGGTAATTAATATCACACCGTTTCTTCCTTCTTCTCCATAGAGTGTTGTGGCACTAAGACCCTTTAACACGTTAACGCTTTCAATATTGTTCGGGTCAAGATCGAGGAAACGGCTCGACGTCTGGTTTCCATATGTAAAATCTGCTTGTGCGTTCGTGCTTACGTTGAACGGTACACCGTCAACAATAAATAAAGGCTGCGAGCTTCCCGTAATACTACTCACGCCACGGATGACAATGTTGGTGCCGCTTCCGGTTAAACCACTTGTGTTTATTACATTCAAGCCCGGCGCCTTACCGTTTAGCACGCGGCCGAGGTCGCCTTCCGGTCTCAACTCAAGGTCCTTTTTATCTACTGTGGAAACAGCATAGCCCAGGGCTTTCTTCTCTCTTTTAATACCAAGAGCGGTAACAACAACTTCATTCAATTGGGCACTCACGGGGGTTAATGAAATATTGACCTGGCTTTGGGTACCGATGATTAGCTCCTGGGTGCCGAACCCAATCGCCGAAATCATGATTTTTTCTCCCGTAGTCACCGCCAGACTGAATTCTCCGGAAGCATTGGTAATTGCTCCCTTTTGGGTCTTCTTATCAACAACTGAAACGCCTTCAAGAGGCTTTCCGTTTTCATCGGTGATCTTACCGTTTATTGTTTTGATTTGGGCAAAGGTGAGAGCAGAGCATAGCAGCAAGGCTGCCAGTAGTGGAGGCATCTTTCTCATGTGACATAATTTTAGGCTCCTAAAGTAGGAATTTTTAACTAGCAATAAAAATTTGTTAATTATGATAGGCGGCCGTTGGAGACGAAAAAATTTGTATATGCGAGTTTTCGTCGATCGAAGCCTTTTTAGGGCATTTTTAGCAGGCGAGCGGCACGCTTTGATTACGAGTTCTCATCGCACCACGCCGGTTGTAGATTCGAAAAGGAGTGAAAAGCGATGGAATGCGATGCTGAAAAAACGCAAGTTAAGCTGGCGAGCCAATTAGGAAATTAAGGCTAGGAAGGAAGGACTTACTTTACGACCTGGAACTTGCCGGTCTCTATAATTTTGCCGGACTTATCCCGCAGTTGATAAACATAAATGCCACGGTAGAATTCGTTGGTAAAAGTGAGCGTTGTCTTTGCAGATGTTATATTGATCTCGGATACTTTTTTGCCTGTAAAGCTGTACACGCTAAGTGAGTAGTCTTTTGAAACAAAATCATTTTTAAATTCAAAGTTGATGAACGAAATCGCAGGATTAGGATAACATTTTATGGTTTTCGCTTGAATGCTCGCCTCGCCAAAGAATGAAGACGGCGGCGCATACGATTGAAATACGGACATCAAAATACCAAACGTAACCGCCAGGAGAACCTTTCTTAAACCCTGCCCAAAATGTTTTGTGTAGATTTTATTCATTCTTCGATCACATAAAATTATAAACAATAATGTGTTTGACCAAATTCATAGCAAAATTTCATCGCCATCCATAATTTTTGCAAATTTTTAAGACGGCCGCGAGCCCTTCGTTCGGCCCTCCAAAACATTGAATTGATCAACAGCGGTGCCAAAATTGAAACAAACGACAAGGATACCGTTGCAGATTAAAACCGTGGGCATAACACTGAATTCTTAGTACTGTTGTTGCGGTCAAGAAATCCTGCATATGCAAATGAAATCTCGAAACCACCACGGTATTGACTGGCTGCTTTCAGGCCTGAAATAGTTACATCATAGCTAAGCGCGATGGAAAAAGGGTCGTAATTAAGTTTCAGTACCGGAATAAAAGCATCATTCCAACGCAGGTAGCCACCAAAGTCAACTGTATAGATGCGGTTGGAATAGCCGTCTCCAATTTTCCGCGAATATGTCGCCCCGCCTATTGCTTCATAGTACTCTCCCTGTTTCGAATAGTCCCCCTGGATCGTCACGTAGGAGACCTCATCTATAGAAAGCCTGACGCCGCCGGAAAAAACAAACTTTGGATTTAGTTCCACCGGCGGGTTCTTGTAAAATGAATTTTGAGGGCGGTTGAAATGATGATAAGCTGCGCCGATAAAGTAATAGTCGGTTTCGCTGCCTGCGATCGAAGAGTTGAACGAAACCCCAAAACTTGCATCCCAGTAATGATAGCTGAACTTTGTTAGTGTTTCACCATCAGCAAGCGAAGGATTATAACCATTACCGTCATACTGATTATTCGTCGTGATCTTGCTGCGATCAATACGACGCTGCACATATCCGCCCATCACTCCAAAAGAAAGGTATTTGCTTTTCTCATCGTTGAGTGATTTATGAAAATTTATTGCCGGGTAAATATTGGATGTTGTAAAGTTTGTTACGCCGGCGCGGTCATACATGATCTGAATGCCCGTCGTTATAAAATCGTTTCCGCGTCCGATCGGTTGTTTGTATTCGAGGTTTATGGATGCAGTTTGATATGGCGTGGTAACGCTTTGCCATTGGTTGCGATACACTGCCTGGAATCGTATGTCTCCTGCAAACAGCCCGGCGAGTGAAGGATTGCGCAAAAGCGGCGCCTCAAAAAATTGCGAAAAATGCGGATCCTGACCGTAAGTTTTAAGCATACTGCATGCCATGATGATCATGCAAATACGCGTAAGGTTCTTCATAGTGGGTCGTTTGGATGCTGATAATAGAATTGGGTCATTCAGTGTTTTTAATCAGGGTAATAACATAATGAATACGATAAAAGCTGAAACTATTCACGGTGCCAATTATCCAATGGTCACAAGAATTCGCTATTTCCGGGACCGTGAAACAAATGCTGTCCGACTATATCGTTGCATTAAAAATGCCAGAAGAGC
>DASQJI010000310.1:0-3996 GCA_035631175.1 Parafilimonas sp. | reverse complement strand
ATTCAATCCTTCTTCAGGAACGGCTTCAAAATATCTATTGGTATCGGGAAAATTGTCGTTGAATTTTTTTCCGTCGCGATCTCGCGCAGTGTTTGCAAATACCGCAGCGTAAGCGCACTTGGTTGTTCACTTAAAATTTTTGCTGCATCCGACAAACGCTGTGACGCCTGGAACTCCCCTTCAGCAGAGATCACTTTACTTCTGCGTTCTCTTTCTGCCTCAGCTTGTTTTGCCATGGCACGTTGCATCTCTTGCGGAAGATCGATCTGCTTTACTTCCACGTGCGTAACTTTTATACCCCATGGCTCCGTCTGCATGTCGATGATCTGCTGCAATTTCTGGTTGATCATTTCGCGGTTCGAAAGAAGGTCGTCTAACTCAGATTGCCCGAGCACACTTCGCAACGTAGTTTGGGAAAGCTGTGAAGTGCCGGTGAGATAATTTTCAATTTCAATGATCGCGCTCTGTGGATCGAGCACACGGAAATAAACCACCGCATTCACTTTAATCGAAACGTTGTCCCTTGTGATCACATCCTGCGGAGGCACGTCCATTACTACAGTACGCAAGCTAACCTTGACCATCTTGTCAACGATCGGTATGAGCAATATCAAACCCGGACCTTTGACACCGCCGCCGAGAACCCTGCCGAGGCGAAAGATCACACCGCGTTCATATTCGCGAAGTATGCGAATGGCATTGCCAAGAATGAATAACGTAAATACAATAATAAAGAGAAAGACGACCGGAACTTGTTGCATAAAGTTTGTTTGATTTTGTTTTTAAACTCCCTATTCATAACTGTTGCTATGTTGAACCCGTCATCTGCTCAACATATAAGCTAAGATTTTTGATTGCACGCACCTGGATCGGTTCCCCCTGCTCAATTCTGCCCGACAAACTTTCTGCCTTCCAGATCTCGCCATGCACGCGCACGGTACCGGAAGGATCGAGAATGCTGAGGGATGTGCCGGTCTTCCCAATTAACGCATTTGCACCCGTAACCGGTTTCAGCCGCTGCGCACGTATGCCCGCACCTACCACAAAAAGGAAGAACAATGCAGTTGCGGCCGTACACCCGATCACTACGCTCCACGAAAGATGTACAAAGTTCTCTGCCGAACTGCTTCGGAATAAGATCATCGAGCCGAGCAGTATCGATAAAACACCGCCGATCGTGAGCAAGCCGTGACTAATAATTTTTATTTCAAGCAAAAACAGGATAATGCCGAAGACGATCAGGCCAAGTCCTGCATAGTTAACAGGTAATGTATTCATGGCATAAAAAGCAAGCACAAGTGAGATGACGCCGATGATACCTGGAAATATTAAACCAGGGTTATATAATTCAAACATAAGCCCGTAAAAGCCGAGCATCATTAAAATGTAAGAGATATTCGGATCGCTTAAGATATCGAGGATCCTTTCGAAGAAGCCCATTTGCACCGAATGAATGTCGGCATTGTTTGTTCGAAGAATTTTGTAGCCAGCGGCGACTTCAACTTTTCTCGCATCTATTTGGTGCAACAGGTCGCCGTCATCACGTGCAATAAGATCGATAACCCCTTTCTCCAAAGCCTCTTTTTCGGTGATGGCGACACTATTACGCACTGCCTCTTCCGCCCAATCAGCATTCCTGCTCCTTTTTTCTGCAATCGTTCTGATAAATGCAGCCGCATCGTTCGTGCCTTTTGCATTCATGATCGTATCAGGCATGCCCTGCAACGACACGGGATGCGCGGCCCCGATGTTCGTGCCAGGCGCCATCGCGGCAATATTTGCAGAAAGCGTCACGAACACACCGGCCGATCCAGCATGACTTCCACCCGGCGACACGTAGACGACAACAGGTACCGGCGATTTTAAAATATCACTGACGATTGTTCGTGTCGACGTGAGCAATCCGCCCGGCGTGTTGAGATGTATGAGAAGGCATTCCGCTTTTTCACTTTCAGCCTGCTGAATGCTGCGGTGTATAAAGCCGGCCGAAACAGGATTTATATCGCCATTGATGTTTATTGAAACGACTGTTTGAGCGGTCAGCACATGAAGCAAACACAATGCAGCAGAAAACAAGCAGATCCGCTTCATACGATAATTTTATAACAGAAATCCCTGAGTATTCACTACTCTAATATACTGATTAAAATTTTAAGGGGAATTTGCCGGGCTAAAAAGCAACCGCCTGCATTATTCATCTAACGATACTATGCAACGAATAAAGTGTGATGCAAGAGCTTCCTGGTTGTGGCTAAGCACGCGATGCAATAACCAAAACTGTCACTCGCAGATGTTACAGGTTTCGCCTGTAAATGCTTCAAACCGCTGAACCTCTTTGTGCAGAGCCATGGACTGTTGTTTGTTCAGGGGGCTGAAAAAATTAAATCTCAAATCGATCCCTGTTTTACCAGCAGTTCTTTTCCATAAGCCGACCACCTGTCCGTTCGCAACAACGACAGGATAAAAAATTCCATTCCCCGTTAAAGCTGTTGCCCGGTGTTGAGGTTGAAGCGAAGCGCTGCGATCTTTATAGCTGATGAGGTATTCATCGTATGCAGGCAGCAGATAAACAGCGGGTTTAGTTTGCGGAAATGAAAACGTTTTGTCACACCAGTAGGTTCCCAGGCCAACAGTTTTCCCAATAAGATCTTTTTTTATTATCTGCAATGCGAGCTTTGAATCTCCTGCATTTAATCCCGACCACCACATGAAATCCTGTAAAGTCGCCGGACAATGAGCTGTAAAATATCTTTTCGCAAGCTTTGCCAACGCCTCGTCTTTCTTTAAAAGCTTTTTCTTTGGAACTCTCTCATCAAGCAAAGCATACGTTTGTCTTTTTTCGTTAGTAACACCACTGCATACCAACCCATCTAATTCAGCCCGCATCATAATATGTAGCGACCTGAAATCACGCGTATCAATTTTGGCTTTCTCAAGTTTAGCAAGTAACACATCTCGTGTTAAGTGTTTACCGCCTGAGAGTGCCTTTTCAATAATTTTATTCGACTTCTTAAAATCTGCTTCTGTCAACCCCAGTCGTTTATCTCGTCCCTTCATAGAAGATTTGAGTCCCGGGCCGCTCAATGCGAGCATCCAATGAATATCATCCGCCGAAACAAAATGCCAGGTAGGCCTTAATATATGCGTACGAATAATGTCACCTTTATCGACTGCAGCCTGGACCATCTTGTCCGTTGCGCCGGGAACGCGAATACCCACTGCCCATTTTGCCATAATAAAATCCTGCGCTTGCATGGCTCCCATCCAGCCAACTAAGTCTTTTACTTTTTTGAATTTAGATTCAGCAATTTGCTGGGTGATCAGTCGTGCTGTTGCAATGTCTTTTGAATTCACGAAGAGTGTTTGTGTTTGCAAATTAGGATATTGGGATATTGGGTTAATAGGTTATTTGGATATTCGGTTATCGGGTTCAATTAACCGTTGCAATTCACGATGCTAATTAATCTGCTGGCAGCGATTACTCAACCATAACGCAATTCATATCTTAGCGCTCACAAGCAAAGTAAAAGAATGACTTCAGTTTATGACGTGGCAATCATTGGTGCCGGCGCCATGGGGAGCGCTGCAGCCTATCATCTGTCGAAGAGAGAAAAGAGCATTTTAGTGCTCGATCAATTTTCACCGCCGCACAATCTTGGTTCATCGCATGGCGAAACGAGGATCATTCGTGAAGCTTATTTTGAAAGTCCAATGTACGTACCGCTCGTACAAAAAGCCTATGAACTATGGCATCAACTGGAACAAGAAAGCGGCGAACGCTTGTTTTTAAAAACGGGTGGACTGATGCTGGGCGATAAAGACAGTAAAGTTCTTAGCGGAGCAGAGCTTAGTGCCGAACGATACCAGATTTGGTATGAGGAGTTAGATGGAAAAGCAATCAGTAAAAGATTTCCTGCATTTAAGCCCGCACAGGCAACGGTGGCCGTTTATGAAAAAAATGCGGGGCTGCTATATCCGGAAGCATGTGTCCGCGCG
>DASQJI010000309.1:0-6009 GCA_035631175.1 Parafilimonas sp. | reverse complement strand
TTTATTTGCTCACCGTAGCTTGTTTTTTAATAACAGGCGGCATCTTGTGGGATATCTCCTGGCATCAATCCATCGGACGCGATAGGTTTCTCACGCCACCACATATTGTTGTTTACCTCGGAGCTATCCTGGGGGCATTATCTTCCGGAACACATGTAATGATAAATTCTTTTTCCGCAAAAGCGCAAAAGGATGCTTATGTAAAACTCTGGGGTATCTTTTACAGTTCGTTTGGGGCGCTCTTTTGTATCTGGGGTGCCATCGCTATGTTAACTTCCGCACCTTTTGATAATTGGTGGCATACTGCTTTTGGACTCGATCTTCAAATTCTTTCACCTCCGCATTCGCTTCTCCTGGCCGGGATTTTTTCGATGCAAACCGGAACCTGTTTGTGGATCATTAAATACATCAACCTAACATCTCCGAACAACAGATCGATTCGGCCTTTGCAATTTTTGTTGGTTGTGACAGCAGCGACTTTTTTATGCATGGTCTATACACTTGCCATTAGCTACGTGCGCGTCAGCAGTATGAGGGACGCGCGCTTCTATCAGTCGGTTACCGTTATCACGTTGTTGTTATTGCCGGGTTTTGGCAAGGCCCTCCGATTGAAATGGGGTATGACCGCAATTGCCTGCTGTTATTTCCTGATCTCCGCATGTTCAAATTGGATATTACAAATATTTCCGGCGGAGCCGAAACTTGGACCCATCCTTACACACACGACCCATTTTCAGCCGGGGAATTTTCCGTTGCTAATTATGGTTCCAGCATATTTTATGGACCTCCTGCTGCAAAAATTTAAAGGTAATGACTGGATCAGGGCCGCCTGTTTGTCGATGATATTTGTGTTGACATTAGTAACAATACAATATCCTTTCAGTGGTTTCCTGCGTGAATCGCCTTCTTCACGCAACTGGTTTTTTGGTGGTGATGCATGGTACTACCAAAATCCACCCGATGCTCCTTTTCGGTATAAATTCAGTCCCACAGAAATTCAGCCGCTGCCATTTTTCGCAGTTGGTATTCTCATCGCGATAGTTTTGGGAATGCTGGTTACCCTTTTAAGTTTGACCTGGGGAAAATGGATGCTGCATATTCGTCGTTGATAAGAGCTTCTAATTACTGATTTTGTTCAACTGGTTTATGATAAGAAAATTTTTATTAGCCGCTTTCCTCTTGCTTGAATTTAGTTCGGCGTTTGCGCATGTTGGCAGTTCAGATGTGGTTCTCGAGGGAATGGCTGGTGCTTACCATGTCCTTGTCCATATAAAACCGCCCGGAGCAATCCCCGGAACTGCAACTGTGACGGTGTACGTGAGCAACGGATCGGGTGCAAGCGCCTATGCGCGGACCATGTATTTTTCTTACGGAGAAAACGGTTCTCCCTCTGCAGAGCGCCTCGAAAATGTAACGGACCATCCCGGGCAGTTTGAGGGAATTGTGTGGCTAATGGATAACGGCTCTGCCAGCATCGATTTAACTGTCGACGGTCCTTTAGGAAAAGGACAGCTGCTTGTACCCGTGATGGCCGTCTCGACAACTGAACAAAAGCTTCCTGCCGGCACTGCAGGGGTTCTAATTGTATTTGGACTTTTTTTGTTTGTTCTTTTAATAACGATCGCAGGCTTGAGCGTCTCTGACGCGGTTACTAAAAGTGGAACTCCCATTCCTGCAAACAGGAAACGCAACCGTCGAATCGCGGTTGCGATCGCGGCGGTAGTTTGCATCACCGCCCTTTATGCCGGTAACCTCTGGTGGCAAACGAAGGCAAAAATATACAGCAAATATCTTTTCAGGCCGATGCATGCAAATTACCAGGTTGAGCACAAAAACGGGATGAATGAACTGCACCTGGCAATCGATACTACAAACTCGCAACGAAAAGAAATACTTCCTTACATCGTTCCCGATCACGGGAAGATCATGCACCTATTTATTATTCGTTTTCCTGGTATGGATGTATTGGCCCACCTGCATCCCGAGCGAACAGACCTGCTTCATTTCACAACTGAATTGCCAAATCTCCCTGCGGGAAGATATCTAGCCTATGCGGATGTTGTGTATAACTCAGGTTTTACGGAAACGATGAAAGATACATTTGTCGTTAATGCACCGCTTGCAAAAACTGATTTCCAGGATAGCATTATTTCCGACCATGACGATGCGTTTGCGTTGGCAGCTCGTTTTGTGCCGGGTCAAAACGAGGGAAACGTTAGCGCAAATAGCGCCGGCAGATCTGTATCGTTTGATGGGACGACCATCAGGCTTGAACAACCGAAAGATAATTCAAACTACCGCAGTGGCGATGTATCCATACTTCGTTTTTCGGTTTGGGACAAGAATGGCAGCGCAGTGAAACCCGACTTGTATATGGGTATGCCGGGGCATGCAATGATAGTTCGCGACGATGGGAACGTGTTTGCTCACATACATCCTGTTGGGACCTATTCGATGGCGGCACAATCCAGCCTGCTGGACCGAATGAGTCTGCCGGCTAACGAATATAACTACCCTGATGGAAATTTATTCCGGGACAGCATCGATCGGTTGGTTAATGATTTGCGGCATATGACTGAAGAAGAGAGGAATGAACGCCTGGTGCAGGAAATGAAAATGCCTGGTATGTCTGCAGATAAACAAATGAATTTGAAAATGCCGGCAATGGCAGATGATCCGATGATAAAGGGAATGAACGACGGCGATAATATCGTTTCCTTTCCCTTCACTTTTCCTTCAGCAGGCAAATACCGCATCTGGGTGCAGGTGAAAATAAATGGACAGATACTGACCGCAGCATTTGACAGGAATGTTAGATAGCTAATGCCGACACCAGGGGAGTTCTGTTATTTCAGACCGAGTTGATCCGCGGTAGAAAAACCGGTCGACCGATATACTTCAAAAGTCCAGAATTGGATACAGCGCATAACGACGCGTTCTTCTGCTCGTCCATAGCTAAAAACAAAAGAGGCTGGTTAATTTCTTAACTCAGCCTCTTTGCGTGTAAATAAATTTAGTCGGTCAATTTCCCAGGTATTACATAACAAAGATCACTTTGTCGGGTCCTGCTTTCTTTAAACTGATGCGATGATCAGTGATAAGAACGATCTTCCAGCTGTCGTCGCTTAAATTCTTCAGCGCCGCAGTGCCGCTTATGCTGATCGCCATTTTTGTTTGGGCAGAGTTTTCTTTCCATGTGCCTGTGTAAGTGACACCATTTTTGGTAGCCACCAAAGTTCCGCCTGACTGAAAGTCAAATGTGTAGCCGGAATAGTCCGTAGTGATATCGTTACCGGTGTCAATGAATTTCAAAATTGAATAAATCCCCGGTACAACTACTGCGGAACTAACTTCCCCTGACTGCAAAACATCTTCGTTCAAATTGTTTGCCTGTGTTTGCGGTGGAGGTGCACTTGCATTTTCCTTTGTGCATGATGACATTCCAATGATCGCTGCGACAGCAACGAGATACAACGTGGTTAAATGATTTCTTTTCATGAGTAATAAATTTTAGAACCCAAAGATTGGTTTAATGAAAACATTGTACAAAGAATGTAAGCCCGACGGGAAGAATTGCAAGGTGAACCGGAATTTATCTGCTCTGAATTTTTTTGACCGTTGATTTTAAAAACTTTTGGAACTCGATCAACTAAAAAACGTAATCAAGTTCTCATTGGTCTAAGGATATACGGCGCAGTGCCTGTTGTTTTGAAAAGTCAAATATTTGGCGCTCTTATTTCTCGCGGTTATTCCTCAACCTCCAATCCTTTTTTCGAAAAGACGGAGATGGGTATTTGCGAAATGCTGTGATGCTATTGTCTTTAAATATATAATTGCCGGGCAAGTTGCGTTTTTCGCACCTGGAAAATTCTTTCAGAGATTGCAGCAGTTCTCTGAGCGCTTTGATATTGTACCTTACGCGCCTGAGAACAGCAAAGTCCTTCTTTAACTCCATCGCGTACCTGTAGTTTGATTCCTGCAGCTGTAACTGGAGTTCCAGGTTTTGAATCTGACTTTCTATGCTAGTGGTCGGCATGGTAAAACAGGTTGAAACCGATCTGATTCCGGCGATTCAAGGTCGCGTCCCATCACAACGCGCAAAGGGCATACCAATAAAGCCGGGTGTTGAGCACCAGTAGATTACTGCGGCATGGATCACCTTAGTGGAATTTTTCCAACAAACATGAAGGGCGGGCACTATCATAATTTTGGTGACCTTGCTTTCTTTACCGTGAACACGCGGGAAATATTAAAGCCGAAATGTATGTCGCCTGCCTGCCATTGCCCTTTGTTTTCTGATATCACCGTGCGTTCTGTCATACCTGTTGAATTGCTTACGTGCAATTGGAAGACATGGCCGCCCGTTTCTATTTCGTACCCAACGGAAAACGTATTGTACGTTCCGGGTAATTTGTAACCGGGCAATTGGTAATAGTACTCCAAATTAAGATTGCTTCGCGGGCTTAACCGCAATCGTGCGCCGGCACCAACCGCAAAAAGATCATTGGGCGTTGTTACGCTATCAACAATATTTTCATGAATCATTGTAGGCATCAGTTGCAACGAGAAGCTCTCGCTAAACTTTCTTGCAATCAGCATTTGATATGCAAACGATAACTTATCTGTAGTGCGTGGCTGCAGGTAAATATTTTTTTCTGCTTTCACCGCCGCCGTATCTGTTTCATACATTACTGATGTGAGCAAGGTCACCGATAACGGCAGACTGCGCTCGCCTTCAGATTGCCACAGCAGCCGGTACTTTAGAAATCCATCATATTGTTTTTCAAAGGTGCTCCTTCCTCCGCCTATTGTTAAGCGATTCGTTATGCCATAATCAAGGCCAATGCGCATGGAAGCTGCATCAAGCCCGAACATATTATAGAAGCCTTCGTTCAATCTTCCAAACCGATGCGATATTTTCAGATCGAGCACGCCGCCCTGCGTTGTTTCCACCGTGTGCCCGTCGATCAGGCGCGTGCTTGCAAATGTTGCTCCGGTATATTGTTTCTTACTTTGATTTTTTTCGCTGTTTCCCGCGTCCAGTAAAGAATCGACATTTATATTCTGCGCATATGTATGCGTGCAAACTAATACGTTAACCAACACGAATATTTTCAGTAAGGTTTTCATGAAAAAGTTTTATTGTTTGATGTAAGCTGGTAATGCTGCTGCAATAATTTTTTTCATCTCACGGGCAAATAAAAGCTCTTGTTGCAATGAGAATTATTGCACTGAATTTTATTTTAAAGCAATAATTTTTTTATTGCGTGTTAATTGGCTGGTGCACCCATGTTTACCCACGCCCTGATTTTATTAATGTCGCATTCCTGAAGTTTGTTTGCGCCCTGGGGCATTGGATTGGGATTTCCGCCTTCATGAGAAACAGACGATAGCAACGAGCCATAGGTATATTTCCCATCCAACGCCAGGGACTTAATTGTGATGTAATCATACAGGTTAATACCGCTTGTGGCGGAAGGTCCTTTGTGACAACCCTGGCAACTTGCATCGAGTATTGCCATGACATCGGCATTGTAACTTACACGTGTTGTATCACAAGCGCCCGCAGGATATTGTTGTTCCGATTTATCATAGAAGCAGCTATTGAACAATACGATTACTGTCAGCAGTACTGCTGAGGCAAGAATTTTTTTAATAATCATAGGATTGATTAGTTATTCGGCGCGCCTGCGGTGATCCATTTCATGATCTGGGTAATGTTACACTCACTAAGTTGCGTTCCGCCCTGTGGCATGGGAGGGTAGCCAGGATCCCAATTGATCGTACCCGCGAGTTTTCCGTTAACTGCCACAGTCTGTACGCCTGTATATGTTGTTAGATCTACGCCGCCATTTTGTGTTGAGTTATTATGACAGCCTATGCAATGCAGGTCAAGTATCGGCCTTACCGCTGACGAATAAGTATATAAAGAAGTATCACACCGGTTAGAACAATTTGTTGTGTTCTGAGCACCTTCATTGATCCATTGTGCAATTAAGTCCACCTGGT